>JAGSHJ010000218.1 GCA_023954595.1 Bacteriovoracaceae bacterium
GAAGAATCTAAGCCCTCAAAAGAAAAAGTGAATATATACAATAAGCTTTCTGAAAGTTTCCCCGATCAAAAATTTATTATCTATGCTTCCAAGCAAAAACTTAACATCAAGGGCCATTTTTCTTCGGACAAGTCTGAATTTGAACTGGCAACCCAATATTTTAAAAATCGCTCAAATGTAAAAGTTGTACCAGCAAATGGCATTCATACATCTCCCTGGATAAGAGATTGGGCGCCCTTCATCTCTTTAAGAAATAATAATATCTCCACCTTAGGGGGTTACCAAGAGGATGAGGTCCAACTCGCTCAAAAAGAAATAAGCAAAGATATAACATGCAGTGGTAACTCCTTAACCAAAGTTACTCCTGAAAGTGCAAACAAGTTACTAGCTCAAATAGAGCATGTCTTAAATTTCCAAGGCGATATTGAGGGTGGCGACTTCATGGTGGACTCTAAAGGAAACTGTTTCGTAGCCGCTGAAGATTTCTCGCACCCACATTGTACGACAGTGACACAACTACCAGAGCTTCCTGGCGAAAGCACAGGACACTTGGACATCTATGCAAAACTTCTGGACGACAATACTGTCGCAATAAGCAAGTACACATCAAACAAGACATCCTTATTAAAAGAACGTAAGAAAAAAGAATTCATCTGCAATGAAAAACAAATAAAAAATGCCCATTGGTACGCGTGCGCAAGGACATTTCAAACTGACAGTCCTAAGTCGGATTCCATTATCAGGGAAAACGAGAAAGTAAAAGCCTTTTCCCAACAAGATATTTCACGTCAGATGGATTTAAAAAACCCCTCATTTTTCAATTGGAAAGAGCATTCAAAAAAAGTCGCAATGCAATTCAAAGAAAAAGGCCTAAATGTTATTGAAATCGAAGCTCCATTACCGGTTGCCTTCATCATTGAAAATACCTACAAAAACGAATTAGGAGAAATAGTCCATACCGAAAACGGAGTCTACCACCACTTCCCCACGTACACGAACTCATTGATTATCAATGACGCCATCGCCATCCCTGAGTACAAACATCTGGCAGACCAGACTTCAAACCATAAAGCTCACCAAACCTTTGCAAAATATTTTGGCAAAGTGGTACCATTCGGAAGCGACTTAAACATTATGTTAGGAGGGAGCGTTCACTGTCTAACCATGAACGTCCACTAGTTCATTCCTCATTCTGGATGGTAAAAGAATGCTTCTTTCTTTTTTGAAGAAGGGAATATAAAAGGGGGAGTCAGCTGCATTGTTACGCCGAGCCAAAAGCCCAAACCATCTATACCCCATTGCAAAGTCCCCTCTGCTGCAAGATAGCCTTTTGTTGACGCTTTCCTTAAATGGTCATTTCTAGTCACTAGTGTTCATTCTTGATCAAATAGATGTAACTAAATGTAACTTCAAGGTATTCCCTCCAAATCACCAAGCAGAGACCTAAAAACGACCTAAAAGACTAGATTCATGGAAGGTGTTTAGTTTTTAAACAGGGTATGTAATTTAGAGTAAAAGCAACCCTTATAAACGTCTATGCTTGTAAACTCTAGAGAAAGGAATCTCCTTATAGGAACTAATAGAATTGGAAAAACCATGCAAGCAAATCTTTTAAAGCACATACTTTGGATACTCGCACTTTCAAATTTTTCACTTGCCTTTGGAGAGCTAAATGAACTTCCAGATGGTCCCCTAAAAGAAGAGTACATACAAACCAAGCAGACTAGACTTCTTTTCCACTGGACTACAAAGACTGAAGTCCAAGAAAGGACAAAGTCCTTCTTTGACTTTTTAAAAAATGATAAAAGTGAAAACCTTAGCAAAGACAAGGTCATGGAATACCTAAAGAAGACGGCGACATATAAAGTAAAAGAATCTCCATGGAACGGGCTTTATTTTGCAACAAATCCAATAGTTTCTCAGAGGTTTGGAACTCATGATGCTGGAAATATTAACCCACATTCCAACGAGTGGGTCTTAGTCATTTTAAGTGTTCCTAAGGCGACAAGGTTTTTAAACGCCTCCACCGAAACACCTCTAAACGAACAAGAAATGGACTGGTTCCAGGATAGAGGCTGCGGACTTTTCACAAAAGCTGAAGACCTAGACAATAGATTGGTCGGTAGCGCCTCGGGCTGTGCAAGAGGACTCATCTCTTACTTAAGCAATCTTAATGCCGAAGGTGTGGTTTATAATTGGTGGGACTTACACGTTCCCTCATGCAGTGCCCACAACAATACCTTTCTTTCTAAACGTGCGGTAATTTTAAAAAGGGATGACTTATTAAAAGACGAAAACGTCTTCTATCTTACAAGTGAAACAAAGCCCACAAAAACAAACCTTGAGATTATGAAATTAACTCAAGACTTCTGGCAACAAGATTTTACTTCAAAGTATGAGAGCTACCTATCCAGTTTTCTTTGGGATATCGACAATGATGGTGAGCTTTCAGTTCAAGATCAAAAACATTTTATGGATTGTGCAGAAAAAGAATAGAAAAGGGGGCCTCCTGCATTGTTACGCCGAGGCTTAAAACTAAAACCACTTAAAACCCGTTCTTCCTGCTGCAGAGTAAGCTTTTTGCGACGTTTATCCCAAGTGGTCATTTCCGGTCACTAATGCTCAATCTCGGTCAAATAGACGTAACTAAATGTAACTAAAACCAAAACTCTTACGTACTTCCTTTAGCTTATGTTTATTAAGTAGCTGTAACTACAATAGGTGTCCAACTTATAGACATACATGTAAAAAGGGTCAAAAGCCTGATAGGAACCCCAAAATATCATAAAATGCACTTATGTGTAGAATCCTACTATTGTTAACATTCCTCTTAAGTCATGGAGTCTTACATGCTCAGACTACATGCTCCGAAAACCTAAGCTGGTATCAAGGCTGCATAGATTCGATATTCTTTGACAAGGATTCCCCTCGCTGTAAAAAGGCTCTTGTAAAGGACTATGCGGCAAGCCTTTACTTACCCCTGAACAAACACCTAAGAGAAATAAAATATGATCCATCATGCGAAGCAATTGAGGAGCCTCTGCTAGAGGGAATGACTTCCCTTAAAGTGGCTCCTAATAAAAGGTATTTTCGAGGTGTTCGCCAATTTCCGAATCTTGAATTACTTAAGCCAGGAGATTGCTTTATGGACACTGGGTATACATCCCTAAGCCACTTAAAGGATAAGGCAGAAAACTTTACAGGAGTCGGCTCGGAAAAAGACAGTTACATTCTCTTCCAAGTAGATGCGCATACAGCAAGGGAAAGAGACCTTGGCGGTTACACCCATGAGAAAGAAGTCATTCTTTTGCCAGGGACACCGCTTTTGCTAAAAAGAGTTGAAACGACAAAAACCACCGATGAGGTGGAAGTCCAATATATCGATTATGAGTCCGACTATAAATCGGAGAGATTCAAAAAAGTTTACTCCTTTGAAGAAGTTGAAATCGAACATTGCACAAACATACTTCACTAGTAATAAAAACCCAGGCTGTCCTATAGCCTTGATCAAACAAACACTTGAAACAAGCTCCAGCACAGCTATTAAAAACTTGTTTTATATTTTGTAAATGACTTGGATCAAATGATTTCTTGAGGAGTTTTGAAACGAGGGAATAAAAAAAGGGGGCCTCCTGCATTGGCCCCCCTCTTTACTTCGGCATCCTTGCCTCTTTCAGCAACATCCTGTCGCCTACACTTATAAGTATAACCATAAGACCTAGTTAAAAAAAGTAATTTTTTAGTAAGGCAAAGATTTCCTTTAAATGTCGGAGAAGCCCTATCCGGTATCCATACAAGATTTGTTTGATGTAAGAATCTGTTATTTAAATATCTTTTGACTTCTAGTCTTTTTAGACGATTTGCCACATAATTGTATGAGCTAAATATTTAATTTTTGGAGTTAACTGAAGTGATTAAGTCTGTTTTTAAGTTTTTTACAAATACTGAGCAATTTCCAATAAAGAGTTTTTCCTACTATTTACCTGCTCCTCCAAAACGCAAAAGTGGTTACCAGGAAAAAGAGTTCGATCGCATAATTGATCATCTAAGGGAAAAAAATTATGAATTAATTGATACAAAAATTCATTCACACAACTGTGATGATCATGGTGGGATTTGGATTTTCTGTCGTTTACGTCCCCTAACACGCATAGCTTCAAACCAAGAAATAAATATCGACTATCAAGAACTCGCAGGAAGCCAGGCAGAAAATATAAAAATGGATCCGGATATTATTCATGAAAGCTAGTATTGTTCTCCTCTTATTTCTAACTAGTGGCTGTGCATACTTCGTAAATACGCTTGATAAAAATCGCCTAAGCCAAGAGCTCTCCACTTATAGGCCATCAGATAAAAAGCTTTATTGTGAAGAGCCTGCATCCATGCAGCTTGTTAACAGCAATAAAGAAAGTCAGAAAGCGTTTAAGAGTTTTTTGAGAACATCCAAAAATAGATTTAGCTTTGCCGATAAAGTTGTTCTTTGGTCTCTTATTCAAATGAACCTGAGGCCTGACCTAGCATCTCCAACTTCAAAGCTTCAACTATTTGTAGAATCAAAGGATGGCTTTGACTACTTTCACTTCTATAGCAAACAAAGAGATTCATATCCTTACATTTATGGACTGAAACATATCTTAAAAAAGTATAAAAGCCGCTATACCCTGGAGAAACTGGCAAGTTTCATTGATGCTCGCTTTCCTGCGATATACACGGTTGGAAAAGACTTTGATGCCTTTCTTTCTAAAAACAAATTGGCCTTATTAAAAGACCCCTCCTTTAAAAGACGCTATATGAGAGCGGATGAAACTCTTAAAGAGAATGAGAAGATTCAAAAAGAAAACCTGCAAAGACTTGTTAAAAGTATTCCAAATTCATCTGCAAAAATTGAAATAAGTGAATCTCTATTTAACTATCAGACAGAGTCTAAACTAGTTGCCAGCTGTAACTATGATATGAAACTTTATTCAAACTCCATTTATTTGATTCATGAAGAGTTTATAAGAAGCCATCTCTTTGGCCTAAAGACTCAAGAGGGCTCGTTTATGGCCTCGGCATCACAAAGAATTAATAAGATTGAATCTGTAGCAAATAGTATCTTTTTTAAAGGAGACTCCCAAACTAGATCATCTGCCTTTTGTTCATTTAAATTCCCAACGAACAAGTCTAAAAAGCTTTGGATGGTTTCTAGTGAGTCCAGAGATCCAGGACAACATATTTATCATATGATGGGTTACGGCCTAAAATCATCTAGCAGTCCTAAGGAAATCTCAGAGCTTGTGACCTTTTCAAGACACCTTTTCCTAGAGGATCCAACAAGGCTTGTATTTGAATCCAATAGGAGCTCAAAACAACAACTAGAAGGACTCCTAAGGCTTAACTTACCAATCTACAATGCTCGAAAACTTGGTAATGTGTGGTCATA
>JAGSHJ010000017.1 GCA_023954595.1 Bacteriovoracaceae bacterium
GGTAATGTAAATCAAACAATCGATGCCTATGAGAAACAACTTCTAGATCAACTAGATGATCAGAACGTAAAAGTTTATAAAACGGACTTTAAGGGCTACTACATAACCTGTGAGCCTATGCCAAGCTGTGCTGATGCTGTGAATGAAAAACTTAGTAAACTTGAGATCCCGGCACTTGGTGATGATGCAAACTTAGGAATTACACACATATCATCCAACAGCTATAAAGAAGGCTATGTAAAAGCGAGAGTGAAGTCTCACTTTCCAAACCAAGATCTTCCATTTGAAAGGTTTATTGAAAAAGAATTCACACAAGCTCTGTTGGATACAACAAAATCAAAGAGTTTAAAAGAAGTGAATATTGAAGGCCCAGACTTTAAAGCGCAACTAGATGAGCAAATTGAAGAATTTAGAAAGAATGGCCCAGATAAACTTAAGCCTGATTTTAAAAGACTTGTTCTTATGCTTGATCTATTAGAGATCCCCTATGCGGCCTCAACCGACATAGATAATGAACTAGAAAAGGCACTGTTTACAAAGGCACCTAAGACGGGACTTCATGTATATAGTGCACAAACTGGTGATGACTTATTTCTTATTATCAAAAAGGGCAATAAAACCCTTCGAACTGTAGGTGCAGACGCAAGAGGACTAGGAAAGCTCAATATGGTAACGAGACTTGAGGAGTTTTCAAACCATTTAAAGTCTGGAGCTGAAATCAAAAAGATGGATACAATCTTTGAACTCTCTACTAAGGCCATAAAAGACGCTGATGAATTAATGGATAAGAGTATGGGTCTTTATGAGGAACTACTTAAAAAAGAGCTAAAATTTGTTCACCCTAGAGATCTGGATGTGGCCCTAAAGAACACACATCTAAAATACAATTTAAAGCTCAAACAAGACCCAGAGCTCATGCGCATTAGGGCCGGCTCATTAGCGGCGAATTCAAAGGATCATACAAGACTTATGAATCGAATCGGTGCAATTCACAATAGGCTTAAAACTTTAGAGAAACACGGGATCAATGAAACCTTTGGAAGCAGCTGCATAAATTTAGAACTACAGCTGCTCAAAAAAGGCCTGAAATAGTTTGCTCGCTAGCAGATTAGACTTATTGGCGTAATCCGCGGCATATTTAGTATCTACACCGACTAAAAACATGAGATTCATCAGGTTTTGCGACCATGATTAGGTGGGCTTTTAAGCTCGAGACCATGTAAACTTTAGTATATATAGCGACTTAGCTCTTTTAAGGTGTTAAATCTGCTCTCATGAAAACAATTAAATTAATTCTTTTAGTACTAACTATCGCCTCTAACTCGTATGCCGCAAAAATTAGCTTCATAGGCCCATGCGACAGCAAACCTATATTTAAAACACAGATCAAAATTGAAGACGAAATAAGTGTTGGAGCATTCACTGTAAAAGCACTAGAGCAAAATGACATCCCTTTCAAGGGCAGTGAAGGTGGTATGAATTCTATCTTCAATACACCTATTGGATTGGATGCAATGGAAGTATTAAGTGACACAGAAATGCTTTCGCATGGATGGTGTTATTCGGTAAATGGTGTTGAACCCAGAGTATTTACAAGTAACTACATAATTGAAGATAAAGACGAAGTTCTTTGGTGGTTTGGACATGCTCGCTATATCGAAGGTGAATGGGTATCACAGTGTATTCCGACTCACACAATTGATTCAGAGCTTTTCTGCAACGATAAATAGTTAGCTTGTAGGCAGTAAGTATTCTATTACTGCCTCTACATCATCTGGCCTATAGTCTTTAGGGTAGAAAAAGATCTCTTTACTTTGAGACACCAAATCTAAAAACTCCCCTTTGATCCTGTCCAATGTTTTACCAATATCTCTTGCAACGCCCTTGTGTTCAAATACCATGTATTTACCTGCATCGATTTTGTAAAACTCCAATCCTGGAGCTTGCTTATCTATAAGAGCGAAATATTTAGCATTACTTCCAGGTTTTAAATCCCCTTCAATTACGGCAATTCTTGTTTCAAAATCACAGGTTACTTCTCTGAGCTTTTGCCATAACTGTTTAATGTGTTGAACCCGCTCAACTGGAGAGGCAGGAAGCTCGGCAGATAAACCGTATAGAGCAATGTCTGAAAGTTCTTTATATTTTGGTGTCATTTACTTCATTCTCTTTGCAAGTTCAATTGCGGCCTGTTCATTTAAAACGCGACCACCCCGAACCTTAGTTTTTAATGCATCTACTGTCGTTGCACTTTCTAATATAATATCTATAACCTCTTGGCTTGTAAGCTTTGGATTTATAAATTTAATTTTGGCGGCAACTCTAGAAACTGACGGTGTCGCCATAGACGTTCCACTACTTTCTCTATACCCACCCTCAGGAGTGGTTGAATAAATATCCTCTCCTGGAGCTGCAATATCAACCATGGTCGGACTATAGTTTCCATAAGAAGACAGTTCATTATTTTCATTTACAGAAGTAACAACAAGCATGTTTGGATGAGAAAATGCAGCAGGATACACCGGCTCGTTTGCGAGATTTTCACCATAATTTCCTGCGGCCACAACGAACAACATATCTGGATAGTTCTCCATGGCCTTAGATAATGATTTCCAAGGGGATTTGTCTTTTGAGCCCTGACTAATATTTACGACTTTTGCACCCTCTTGATATGCGTACTCTATGGAATCATAATAACGGTTTGTATCAGATCTAGGCTTTCTGATAGGTAGAATCGAAATGTCATCAGTGTCTTTAACAGCAATGCCTGCTACATGTGTGCCGTGATCAAACTCGGCCTCATAAGCATCATAGTCATATGGTAGGCCATCATTCTCTTCAAAATCCCATCCAAGACTCACTTCTTTCAGTCGCTGATTAATATCTTCTATATGTGATTTGTATTCATCTCCATGCTTCCACTGATCTAGTATGCTCAAATTACTTAATTTATTTTGTAATTCACTCTTCTGTTCACGCAGTCTCTTAATTAGAGACTGTCTGGAATCATGCTCTAATTGATCGACGGTTCTATTATGTATTTTGTAAGCTAGATCTGGGTGATTAAAGTCCACACCAGAGTCTAAGATGGCCAACACAGATCTATCAAGATTAGTCACAGTTGAAATAATTTCTTCAAATGGTTTATCGGTTCTACAGCTTCCATAAATTTCTTCTAGGGATAGAGCTTCTTTATTTGCATAAACCTTCTGTAATAGAGCTCCCTGGCCATCATACCAGCTTTGATCCATAAGTTTATCGCCTTCATAATTAAAAGTCTTGGCTCCTAAGAAGCGACAGGATTTGTTATGTTTGGCATTGAAGATTTGATAGCGCTTGGCAGAAGGGTTATTACTGACGGCATAGCTATACTCAGGTGTGCCATCCTTATAAAAGAGTGCTGTTAGAAAGAGATACTTTGGTTTTGCGTCACTAAATTCAAACCGCAAGACTTGTTCTTCAGTCTGGGTGCGTTCATTTTCTAATTTATCAGAAACGACGGCCTTAACTTTTCTGCCAGTCTCTTTCTCAATCATCTTTTTAATATTCGATTTTTTCCAAAACCTGCTACTTTTATTCCAAAGTCTTTGATCATCACCTATCCCACACGATAGTCTGCGACCTAATTTTGCATAAGGTTCAAGTTCACCAAAGATGTTTTGATCTCTTTGGCTTACAAAATTTTGATATTCTGGCTCTTGATCAAGATCACTTGATAGTCCTTCCATCATGGATTGAAAGTTCAATGAATCAGGCACAAAAAGAGTCTTCTTAAAGCTGTCATGGACTCTTATAAACGCCTCGTCAGTAAAACCAATTAGTCCAAAATCCTTTAGTGATTTTTTATGCTTAACAGTCTCTAGTGCCTTGATAAAGTTTTTAAGAGCTTGCTCATAGTCCTCTTCACTAGAGCTGGAGTACCTAGATTTGTACACGCCAGGTCCACTGTAGTCATACTCTTCAGTTAAAATATCTAAAACTTCACGCTCCAAGGGCTCATATGAAGCGAAGGCGAAGGTGTAGTTAAAGCAGAGTAGAAGAAATAAGGATCTCATTTGTTTTTAAGCTCCTCATTTATTAAATTCCCCATGTCCATTGCAGCTTGACGAATCTTTGCACCGACTTGGTTGTGGGAGACGACTTGATCAAAGTTTTTTAGGGCCAACTTCTTCTCACCTATTTGATACAGAAGCCCGGCGTACTTAAA
The DNA here is from genome assembly GCA_023954595.1 of Bacteriovoracaceae bacterium. Classification (GTDB taxonomy): domain Bacteria; phylum Bdellovibrionota; class Bacteriovoracia; order Bacteriovoracales; family Bacteriovoracaceae; genus UBA845. The sequence goes on from JAGSHJ010000017.1 coordinate 4,208, forward strand.
CCTTGCCAAGACAAAGTCAGGACTTAAGTTTAGAACTTTTGCGTAAGTACTTTGTGCGCGGGTGTATAACTTTTGTTTGCTATAAATTTCTGCTAGGGCCACAAGGGAAGAAGTATTTTTAGGATTATAGCTAATCGATTTAAGAAGTGCTTTTTTTGCTAAATCAACTTTTTCTAGCTCAAGATAAACCGTAGCGAGATTATAATGAACCAAGTCGTTTTTTGAATCCTTTTCAAGGATGGCCTCATAAATGCTTATTGCTTTGTCATACTCTTTTAAGGCATGAAACGAATACGCTAGTCCAAGCTTTGCTTGATATGAATTAGCAGAGATGTCTGCAGCACTTGCATAATGTTTTCTAGCTTGTTCAAACTCTTCTTTTTTACTATATGCATCTGCAAGTTGAAGATGAGCGTGAAGATCTCGAGGAGAACTCTTTAGGCGCTTGGTATAATAACTAATCACTGAGTCTTCAGTACTCTTTGCATCAACTCCTGAACAAAGGAGTAAAAATAGGATTAGTAATTGGCAGTTCTTCATCAATTACTTATCGACCAGGGACTAGAACACTTGAGTCATTTGCTCCAAGAAAGAACGAAATCCTATCTAAGTGGTTGAATTTATTTTAGGGAAAAGAGAGCTCCCAAGAATTGGAAGCTCTTTATTAATACTGAGAGGTTATTCCTCTCCTTCTAGATTGTGGTAAACACTTACTACGTCTTCATCATCTTCAAGAAGGCCTATAAGCTTCTCAACCTGAGGGTAAGTCTCCTCATCAACTTCTTTGAAGTTATTTGGGATTCTTTGAAGGTTTGCCTCTTCAGGAGTAATTCCCATGTCTTGAAGTTTTGTTTGGATATCGCCAAAAGATTCCATAGGCCCAAATACTTCGAAGTTTCCTTCTTCATTTGTATCTATGTCTTCAGCACCGACGTCGATCATCTCTAGAGAGAATTCTTCTTCATCCAACTCTCCCTTAGGAACAACAAATACGGCCTTTCTATCAAAGATAAACTGTAGACAGCCATCTTTTCCAAGAGATCCATTGCACTTGTTAAAATAGCTTCTAACATTTGCAGCAGTTCTAGTTGTATTGTTTGTGGAGGCCTCAATAAATACGCCTACACCACCAGCTCCATAACCTTCATAAGTTATATCGGAGTAGCCTTCGCCTTCTCCACCCATACCACGTTTGATGGCACGGTCGATATTGTCTTTTGGTACATTAAACTTTCTACAACGCTCTAGAGCAATCTTTAATAGAAAGTTTGTGTCAGGGTCTCCCCCACCACTTTTTACTGCAATCGCAACATCATGCAATGCTTTAGTATAAATCTGACTTTTTACCCTGTCGGCAGCACCCTTTTTTTGGGCAATCTTCGCTGATTTTCTTCCCATGTTTCCGTCCGGTTCGTTTAGTTATTAAATTTAGGCTAATTTACCAAGATTTTTAGGATTTGAACAATGTCATGGCCTTAAAAATTGCACTCTTGCAGGCTAAAATAAATAAAACACTCAAAAATGCGCTTAAACCAAGGCCGCCGCCCATTCCCTCAAGAAGCACAGCGACATTAAAGTAGAAAGCAACAAACGCCAAACAAGCACTTGCGATGATGATTGGATTTGCTCTATCAGAGGAACTCATACCTACAAAGGATCCTCCATAAAAGATCAAGCTCCATAGATCTAGAGGAATAGTTACGACTTTTGATACTAGGACAAGAGCAATATAAAACACCAAACTAGAGCCAGCACTTGCCCTTACAGCACCCACTTTGTTTGAAAGGTAATAAGTAATGAGCCCACCAGATAGAGCAATGATAATCTCAATCACCTGAGACCTCTTGCCAGTACAAAAGCGGCAACACTTAAAAATGCAACTGTGCCAAGCTTTCCACCGACACCTATAAATTTCTTTTCGAGGATTTGATAAAAGAATGCCCCAAGAGCACTTACAAGAACATAGTCTAAGGGGTTATTTAGAATGCTTGTTGAGCACATCCCTGCAAAGCAGGCACAGTAAACTAAAGCATCAAGTTTGCGCAATCGCAGCATTGGTACCGACGAGCACAACAGCGTTATAGCACAGCCAGATGCGATCACAGATACTTCTAATATCTGTGCAATCTTACTTGTGCCATAACAGCCTACGAAGAATAGTATAAAGTTTAAAAAGTAGGTCTTAAACTTATTTGACGGAGAATTCACGCTTATCAGTTTCAACGATCGACTTCACCTCATTGGTGGCACACTCTGCACCTTTGTGATCTGGCTTACCAAACTCGTATCCATTACTGATAAAAACAGCTTCCTCGTCAGCTTCTTCAAGCCTTCCAATCCACTTTTTACCATCAACAAGTTCAACCTGTACCCAGTTTCCAACTAAAGAGTCATCCATATATCTGCCTTTTGTTCATTTAAGCCACCTATTGTAACACTTTAGAGCGTTATTGCAGGCCAAGTCTTGCCTAATTAAGCGTCTAATATTTTGACGCACCCGTAGATTTTACATCTGACAGGGCGTACATCCCTATAAGCTGTCATAATTAGGTCTATGAAAACATTGACCTTAACTCTATTAACATTATTTAGTCTCCCTTCATTTGCCATAATCTGTGGCGGCCAGGACATTCATATTGATTATTCCGATACGAGCAATGTCCAAGCGCAAATATCAAAAGCAGATACACTCTGTAACACAGCTGATGAAAGAGACTATTTTAAGAAGTATTTAATAGATGCCGCCTTTTACAAATTCTCTAAAGGTAGTAGCAGTGAAATAGAAAAATACTTCAAGGCCACTAATGATGACCATAGCATTCGCGTATTAAATACGAAGAGAAAGTACTCGAAAGCTAGTAAAGAACAGATCTTAAATGGACTGAATGAACTAGCACAGTACGCACCAGATATGCTTTTAAATAAAATTTCAGCGCTAACAGAAAACCAGGCTCTACAGGCGATTGAAGCAGTATCTAGGCATCAACAAGGTCTAAAGCACGATCTATTAATGATTGATCTCTACATTCAACATACCTACAGTCCAGCTATCATAAATTATGTTTTAGAGAAGGACATAGACTTCTCATCGAAACGTGCACAAGAAGCAATTTGTGAATCGATTTATACTTTTCAGGAGTATTTTAGTGAAGACGTGCACATTGAACTATCAGAGGGTGCTAGTGACCAGATAAAACAGTTTATTAAGGATCAGGTTCAAGAAGAGATTGATATTATAAAAGCCATTTTAAAAGGTCAGAACATCAGATGTGATGGCCAAACATTATATATGCTTCAAACAAATCTGAGTGATCCCGACTATTGGAATGTAGACGAGATGATGCCACCAGAACCAGTTAAGGCACCTAAACTACAAAAGCTTGATTCAGAAGAAGCCGTTGTTTCCCACAAGAATGTAAACTTTAAAATAAAGCTATCAATCAACGACTCTTGTAAAATAACAGAAGATCTAAAAAACCACTTATACTCGCATCTTTATAACCAGTTCCAGGGATCAATCTCCCGATATGGAACACGACAGGACATAAAATACACAAATGGATTTAAGCTTTTTGGTTGTGAACTAATCAGTGAATATCAAGTATTTGATACGGCGGGAGTTTCTCTAGATGAATACATAGATAGTATAAAATAAAAAAGGCTCCTAGTAGGAGCCCATTAAAACTATTAATAGCTATCTAAATTACACTCAAATTTTTGATCTAGATGGTAATTTTTCTCATCAATCACTAAAGTGCCTGCTAAATAAGCACCTTCATGCTCAAAAGTGAAATCTGCAACAATCTCATAAAGACTAAAGTAATCACCAACTTCTAAAACTTGGATAATATCATTTCCAAAGCCGTCAGTAGCAATACCTACAAGCGAGGTGTAGTCGATACGTTTGTCGGAAGTTCTAATACTCAATGTGTGCTTATTATTGAAAATGGATAGGTCAAACTCTCCAACTTCAGGAACTTCTCCATCATAGCTGTATTCAACGATGACATTTTTATCCGTACAGAAGAAGTCTGCCTTAGAGGCTTTTCTAAGAAGTTCAATCTCAAGATCTGTAAATGCAAAGGCATTTGTCCCAATAAATAAACCTGCCAAAAGGCTTAAAACAAGCTTCATGATATCCCCTATTCCTTATTTCATTAAAGTCTGCACGAAGGTACTTCCTTGCGCTCTATATGTCGTGTATGACTGCAATTTTTACACATTCATTCTGATACGAATTACCCTGTTTTTACCTTTTAAATATTAAGATTTTTTATATTAAATTTTCTAAAGGTACGCCCGAATACCTCGATATGTAAGGGACTTAAAACATACATTTAGGAAGGTTTCATGAAATTCATCAACAAAATAAGTTTAAACACAAAGGTATTAGTGGTGACCCTACTCCCATTTATTATCTTCAACCTTTTTATGTTGAGTCTAAATTATAGCAACATGAAGGATGCCCTCATTAAAGAGAGGCAACATGAACTACAAGATGTTGTAAGCACAGTCATTGGTGCCTTAAACACACTAAAAAAACAGGTCGATGCAAATGAGATATCAGAGACTGACGCCAAGAAATTTGCTTCCCAATATATAAGGAGCACGAGATATGGACGTGATAACAAGGATTACCTCTGGGTAAATGACTTTGATCACAGGATGCTTTTTCATCCAAAATCAAGTCTTGAGGGCAAAATCATGTCCGACTTTAAAGATGTTAAAGGTAAGAAGATCTTTGTTGAGATGGTCACGCTTGCAAAGGCGCAGAAAAGTGGCTTTATCGATTACTGGTGGCCAAGTGTAAAAGATCCTAAAAAGATCTCTCCAAAGCTTTCATTTATTAATACGTTCGAGCCATGGGGCTGGATTATTGGTACAGGTGTCTATCTCGATGACGTTGACGAGTATGCAATGTCCATGTTCATGCAAGATGTTAGTATAAGCATAGGCTCTTTAATTCTACTTGCTCTATTCGTTACACTTATTATTAGAACGAAAGTTGTGGCCCCTCTTTTGAATATTGCGCAAAACCTAAGAAATGCGGCAGTGAAAGTAATGAACAGTTCAGAAGCAACACTTGAGACTTCCCAAAACCTATCTAAAGGCACCCACGATCAAGCTGCCTCACTCCAGGAAACGGTATCATCAATTGATGAAATATCTGCAATGATCGACAGAAATACTGACTCGGCTAGAAAGTCTAAAGAGACTTCTTATCAATCGCAAGAGGCAGCAAAACGAGGAAAGAAAACCATCGATGAGATGCTTGAATCAATCAGTGTCATCACAGAAAATAACACTAATACGGTGAAAAGAATTGAACACAACAACAAGCAGGTTGGTGACATTCTAGGAATCATCAAAGAGATTGAAGACAAGACCAAGGTTATCAATGATATCGTTTTTCAAACAAAGCTTCTATCTTTCAACGCCTCCGTTGAAGCTGCCCGAGCAGGTGAAAGTGGAAAAGGTTTTGCAGTTGTAGCAGAAGAAGTTGGAAATCTTGCCAACATGTCAGGCAAGGCCAGTGAAGAAATCACAAGCCTTCTAGACAGAAGTATTTCTCAAGTAGAAGAGATTGTGACTGATGCTAAGAAGATGTCAGATATCATTATTAAAGAAGGAAGTACTGCAATTGAAAGTGGTACAAAAAAGGCAAGTGATTGCAAAGAGGCCTTAGATAATATTTTAGGTAATGTTGTGAATGTTGATGAGGAAGTAAATCAAATTGCACAGGCATGTGATGAGCAATCCTCTGGAGTTGGTGAAATAACTAAGGCCATGAGACTACTCGACCAAGTTACTCATCAAAATACTGCTGATGCCAATAAAGCATCTCATGCAGCAACGATGTTAAAAGATCAGGCAGATGAGCTAGATTCTGTGGTAGAAAATGTACTTACATTGGTTCATGGAGAATCAAAAAACAAAGTTGCATAAATGAATCAAGGACTTTTATACGCTCTAGGGTGCTATGGCCTCTGGGGCGTTTTGCCTATCTACTGGAAGCTATTGAAAGAAGTTCCAGCTGATCAAATCCTCTCCCACCGTATTGTGTGGTCTTTAGTTTTTATGTTGATAGTCCTTTTTTTTAAAAATGACTGGTCATGGATAAAAAGATTAAAAGAAGACCCAAAACTAATTTTTACATTTCTCATCATCTCAGGACTAATCTCACTTAATTGGTTCTTATATATATGGGCGGTAAATGACGGCCAGATAGTAGAGACAAGTCTTGGCTACGTTATGAACCCATTGGTAAATGTTCTTCTAGGTGTTGTGCTCCTTAAAGAGCGTCCAAGAAAGATTCAATGGGCAGCGATTATAATGGCATTTGTAGGTGTGGCCTATCTGACCTTTATATATGGAAGGCTTCCATGGATTGCACTGACCTTGGCCTTTTCTTTTGGCATCTACGGGCTTTTAAAAAAGCTTGTTGTGATTGGGCCTCTAAGAGGTCTGAGCCTTGAGACGAGTATCTTGTTTATTCCGGCAGTGGCGTACCTTATATGGACTCCAATGCCCGCATTTACTCACATCTCTTTTCAGGTTGACGCCATGCTTGTCCTTGCTGGAGTAGTAACAGGAACTCCCCTGCTATTGTTTGCTGCAGCTGCAAGAAACTTAACAATGACTTCCCTAGGTCTTATGCAATACCTGGCACCTACTATTCAATTTTTAATTGGTATTTGGATCTACAAGGAACCATTTAGTAACGGTCAACTCATTGGCTTTTCTATTATTTGGTTTGCCTTATCAATCTTTGTTATGGATATGCTCAACCAACGAAGATTAAAAAAGTCACAAAAACCAGTAGTTTAATTTTTTGATTTAGAAAGGAATCCTTAGTTTAACTAAGGATTCTTATATTCTGCGATTCCGTATAAACCATTCTCGCTATAGATAAAGATTAAAGAGTCTCTTCCAGCATGATATTCCATGTTATTGCCATCACACTGCATTGTTGGAACAGGAAGAGTTAACTCTGTTTCTGTGTCTGCAAGAACATCACGTTTAAAGATTTTTCCACTTCCAGCACAGTAGTAAATATACTCATTCCCACCGTCGCGACGATATACAAAAGAGTGAAAGTTATTTACCGTCGTTTCAAGTAAATTAACTACACCTCCGCCTTCCGGAATTGTGTGAACTTCATTACGTCCCTTATAGCCTACAAGCCAATTTGAGTTCACAGAGTCCCACTTATAGCCCATTTGAACATAGTCTCCTTGTGCATGTGCCAAGGTACAATCTGTTCCAACCTGACCACTGCAAAAGTAACTATTGAGAGCATAGCGATCAGTAAGATTACCTAACACAATATTCTCAATAGGCCCTATAGGATCTATCTCAGATACCGTCACTTCATTACCATTACCGCCGTAATGAGTTGGAACATAAGTTAAGAGTTTGCTGCCATTATAGCCTAGGTAAGAGTTCCTTGCCCCGCTGTTGGGCATTGCATGTGTCGTATTAACCCAATTACCAGTGGTCAAATCAATATACCAAATATTACTGCCGACATGGTGATAAAGCCTATTATTAGTCGAATCGACTTTAAAGCTACATGGCATCGCCCAGCCACAATTACCTAGAGGTGAAGTTGTAGCATCTGAACCATCACTAGGTCCTCCCTTAATGCCGTTACCAGCAACTAAGGTCGTGTTTCCACCGGTTAGGGAGAATTTTACGATTTGGTTTTCAAGCTTGTTTTTAACATAGACATCGTCACCAACAAGATCAAAGAAGTTGATTTGAGAGTAACGTGCAACGAGTGGGGCATATCCAGGGCCAAAGTTTCTAGGCTGTCCTGCGATACTCTGAACATTTCCAGAATCATCAATATATCTAATTACACCCATATCAACGAAATAGACCTTACCAAACTCGTTTACAAAGGCACTCATTATATATGCTGGACATGATAAAGCAGCTGTTCCATCACTACATCTACCATTCACTCCATTGCCCAAAATGTTATTCCATGCATTTGTTGAAGGGTTAAAGACTTGTAGACGGTTTCTACCGTGGCGTAGGTTATAAATTTTGCCATCAAGCCCTGGAAATCTCTTGGAAGACCAATCAGTGGTATTAGGGTGTGGGGCCTCAGCCACACCAGTAGTGATGTTGAAATTGGCGTTATGACCTCTATATCCACCGCTCGACATATTTCCACAGTTTGGATCTGTTTTCTTATAAGCAATACTAATTAATTTTGTGACTTGAGAAGTGGCCTTGTCATAACTGATGGCCAAATCTTCGGTAGTACAGGCCGTATGGTCATAACTTGCGTTATCGCCAGAGTTATTTCCGATTCCAAACCCTGAGATCGTTACCTTCTTTTTAAGCTTATTTTCTGAAGCATCTAGAAACCAAAGACTTTTTGAATTTGGAAAATAAATGTCCCCATTGGGCATTGGAGTAATACTTCCACCAATATTTGGAAGATTGGCAAGAAGTGGTGCTTCGTTCTCTGGTGAGTTGGCTCCTCCCCCTGCAATTGTATCTATACTCCAAGGGTCAGTAGAAAAATCTATTTTTCTAATAAAGTCATCATCATAAACTAATAGGTTTTCATCATAATCAAGAGCAATTCTTCTTACATTCGTTGCGGTAGCAGAGAAGACCGAACCGCCATCTCCAGTAGAAGAGTTAGTGTCTTCCAATAAGACTTTTAGGAGTCCATCCTCTGGAGAGATATATACAATTCCTCTATTTTTATATTTATAAAAGACATACCCATTTTTTGTAACTGCCAATGCCTGCGGATCGGCTGCATCACTAAAATTATCCTCGCCTTCACCAATTAAAATTGCAGAACTTGCAGAACCACCAATACCAAGGCTTGTGTTTCCAGATAGAAAATTAACAGCACCGGTGTTAATGGAATTTGATAGAGCAAATACACTTGAAACGCCGCTATCTTGCACAACTACTTTCACCTTATAAAAGGCACTTGTAGGAGAGGCCGCAACCCAGTGGTAACAGCCAGAAAATGCGCCAAGGGTACAACCTCCGTTATTAGCATCGTTTAGACCTGTGGCGATTTGTGTGTAGTTTGAATTATCTGTTGTGTAGTAAAGAGAAACATTCCCAGCAGGTATTGGATTATTGTCACTAACCTTCCACTTTATAAATAGATCGTTTCCAATCGTTACAGTTGTATCAACACTTTGAAGTGGTGTGGAGTGAGAGTCACTACTTACAGCAATAACTTCTTCAAAAACTGGAGGTGGATCTGGTTGATATGCAATAGCATAAAGATCAGTTCCCTGAGTTCCATTGCCCGAATTACCTACGACAGAAATATTACCTACATCATCTTTAATCCAAATGCGGATTTCATACGACCCTTGAATCGTACCGATAGCAAAAGGGTAATTATTTAGAGTAAAATTGTCACTTGCTGATTCACCAATTTCACTTAGTGTTTTCCAACATGAATCTCCGGCACTTGGTGCCGTTGTGGTGTTATACAAGATACAGAAACTTTCTATATCTACACGGGTATCCGTAGTATTAAAGCTTATAAGAGTATTATTATTTCCAGTGCTTGTTTGCCCCCCATTCACATCAATAGATGTGACTACAGGTGCTGTTCTATCTCTGCCCCATGAAGCATTTATAGTGCTCGTATTTCCGGCTGCATCAACTTGTGAGAACGTATATAAATACATCCCATCACTTGATTGAGTAGCAGTATTTAAACTCCAAGAACCAGCACAAGCGATACTCGTCGTCTCTTCACCGGACACACTGATATTTACACCACTTTCACACGCTCCACCTAAAACGACAGTGTCGGCAGACACATAACTTCCAGAGACAAAACTTGTCTGTGCCAGAGCAGGGGCCACAGTATCTTTTGTTAAAGATAGTGAAGCTTGTGTTGCTGCATTTGATGCAGGATCTTGAAGGTCGGCCAGTATACTAACGGCACCTTCTCCTAGGGAGCTAGCATCAAAGGTGTGGCTGAAAACACCTGAACTACATGATGTACTTGCAGAAATATCCCCACTCAAACTAACACTTTGACCATCTTCAGAGCAATTTCCAGATATGGTAATGGAGCTCTCATTTGCTTGGTTGATAAATGAACCACCACTTGGAGAAGTGATACTAACAGTAGGAGCAATAGTGTCTTTAATAAGGGAGCGATTAAGCTGTGTTGCCCCATTGCCTGAAGTATCAGTCATATCAAAGCTTAAATTGACTGCCCCTTGTCCGTGCCCTGTGAAATCAATATTTTTAGAAAATACACCACCACTACAAGCAATTGTATCAGTGTGGTCTCCAGAGACAGAAACATTGCCATCCTCATTACATGTTCCACTTATAGTAAAAGTGCTTTGATTAGATGAAGTAATGTAGTTAGAGAAAGAGTCGAGAGTAAAACTAGGAGCAACAGTGTCTTTTGAAATGCTATCAGTTGCGGCAGTAGAAAGATTGCCCGCTAAATCCGTTTGAGTGACATTTATATTTAGGGCACCTTCAGAAGCAGAAGACATATCTGCATTAAATGCCCATAGGTTAGATGAGCAAATTGATGAGTAAGAAACACCATCAATGTCTATTCTGACATTTGTTGAATCAGAGCAAGTACCACTTAAATTATAATTGGATACATTGCTGGATATAATGTCTGATGCAGGATTAATAGTTACTATTGGAGCTACAGTATCAAGCTCAATTGTGGCCGTAATACTTTCTTTTCTAATAGAGAGGTCATCTTTCATCAACCATAGTGTGACTTCTTTGTTTCCACCACCACTAGATAAGCTAAAACTTGTAGGTCTTGATGTATGCCAACCATTATCACTTCCGGCCCCTCCATTACACACACTTGTTGGAAGGTTTATCTGGGTCTCACTTAAACACCACTTTATGGCCTTGTCGTCGTTATCAATTTCAATCAAGACTGACTGTGAATTAGTGTGTGTTTTAGATAATGAACTTGAATCTCTTATAATGAGCTTTGTTCCAGTGAACGGATCTAGAAAGCCCTCGAGTAATTCTTCTTCAAGAACTGTCTCTTTACAACCAGCTAGAAGGAGAAGAAAAAGAATATTTAATATTTTAATTTTCATATATAAACAATTTAAACCACTTTAATATTTAACGAACATTCAACAACTTACATCTATAGATTTCACCTTAAACACGGCCACATGCCTTGTTTAATTGCCATTAAAAGTGAACCGTTGTCCCGAGCCCTGTGGTGAAATTTAATAGGCTCTGCTCAACAGCGGTTGTGCTTTGCTGCTGGTAATCGAGACCTAGAGAAATGTTGATATCCATGTTCTTTCTTTTTTTAAGTACACCCAGACCAGCAAAGCCTCTGAGCCCTGTTTCGGCCTCAACAAAGTCATTTGAACCTGAGTTTATAAGCTCTACCCCAGCTGCATAGTTAAAGCTCCAATTCTGTACTTCGTAGAAGTGATGCTTTAATGAGAGCTCAACAGAAGGCAGGGATAGACTCTCAAGCGAGTAGCTTTGATCTTTAACTGTCAAAAACATTTGCTGACTGTAATTAAGCGAGGCCATCCATAGTAGGCTCTCGCCAAAGACCATACCTAGCTTCCCACCCAAAAGAGTTTGTTCGGTATTTTGAATATCAAAGGCACCTGCATCAAAGCTTGATTTTTGAAAGTTTGCCGACACAAACAACTTAGAAACGTTAAAGGCATTCATCCAACGAACGTTTCCGTTAATAACCGTATTAGAATTAATCTCCCCTTTGGCACTATTTGAGCGATCCACTGTACTAAGGCTTGTAATTCCATAGCCTAAGTCCATTTCCAAGTGAGTTGGAATCTTTTTCGCTTTGTTAGCGGGCTCAATTTTCTTTATTACTTTATTAGCGATAAATGTGCTGGCAGGCTTCCTCTTAGGAACATACTTTTCATTTGTAATGGTCCACTGCTTAATCATGCGACCATCATGCTCCACCCACTTGTAACTAACAGGCTCTGCGTGAAGGAGTCCGATAAGAAATAAGAAAATGGTAAAACAAACTTTCATACAGCTACCTTTTCGGTAAACACCTAAAAAGATTGAAGTAACATGATGGAAATTTTAGAAAACCTTAGGTTATGACGATATGGGAGTTATGAGATTCACGTTAATTTTTGCACTATTCATGTTTTTTGGTCAGGTACATGCCCAAGATACTGAAATCAAGCTAGAAGATGATCAAAACCTAGTACAATACACGGTTAAAGAATATGACACCCTCATGATCATAGCCTTTAATATTTATGGTGATTATAGAAAGTGGAAAGAGCTCCTTGAGCTAAACCCAAATATTGATAAAAAGAATATGAAGCTTGATGGGATCAAAGTAGTTAACTACCGTCCCCCAGAGAAAGTGTTTACCTGGCAACCACTTGGTGAGCCATACCTAATTCAAAAGGGAGATACCCTTGGAAAGGTTTCTAAAAAGGTCTACAACACGAGTAAAAGATGGAAAGAGATTTATATTAATAATAGACCAATGATCAGATATCCAAATTTGATATTCGAAGGCTTCACCCTTTATTACGTTCCTGATCCTCTAATAAAGCCACTAAACTAGTCAAGGCCTCTAATAAATGAAACAACGCTGCCAATGGCTAAACCTAAAAAATGATTTATATATCCAATATCATGATCGCGAATGGGGACGGCCAATTCACAATGACCTTGAACATTTTGAGTACATCACACTAGAGGGTGCACAGGCCGGGCTAAGCTGGGAGACGGTGCTAAATAAACGAGAACGCTACAAACAAGTATTCAAAGGTTTTGATCCACAAAAGGTAGCTAAGTTTGGTCCAAAACAAGTTGAAAAACTCATGCTTGATCCAGGCATAATAAGAAATAGACTAAAGATAGAGTCTACGATTTCAAATGCAAAGGCATTCATAAAAATTCAGCAGGAGTTTGGTTCTTTTGATAACTACATTTGGTCTTTTGTGAATGGAAGGCCAATCATTAATTGTTTTAAAAATAGTTCTGACTACCCTACCAAGACTCAGTTGAGTGACCAAATATCAAAAGAGCTGAAAAAGCGTGGATTTCGTTTTGTTGGATCTACAATTATGTATGCATACATGCAAGCAGCA
>JAGSHJ010000097.1 GCA_023954595.1 Bacteriovoracaceae bacterium
GGTCTAATCCTTAGAAGGTCAGAGATACAAAATTTTTCAGGTCTTCCTTTTTATGCAATGGGTTCCGCATTGAGCATATATTTTTATGAGCCTGATATTGCTTTGATTTCAATTTATTTTTTGGTTTATGCTGATCCTATTGCCTCAGTAATTGGTGTGAAGTTTGGTAAAGATCAAATTCTACCTAATAAAACAATGCAGGGTACGCTTGCGGCATTCTTGAGTTGTTATGCCATAATGGCCATCTACACTTTAAATGTGACGGCCCCAAGTTATTCTATTTTAGGATTTTGTTTTTTTGGTGCACTGATTGGTGCCATCTCCGAGTTATTCAGTGCCTTTAACATTGATGATAATATGACAATACCAGTTGTCAGTGGTGCTGGGCTTTGTGTTCTGAATTCTATTTTTCAGATTTTTTAAAATCCAGTTGACCGTTTAAGGCCTTGTTTACTTGTGCTTTGATAGGGGTGTCATTCTCGACAAAGTTTACTTCGAGATAACTTTTTAATTCCAAAGCTCCATGGAATAGAGTTCCAAGAGTTACTAAAGTAAGAATGTCGCGAATTGAAAACATTTAAGAAGTCCTTTTCTTTAACTTATTCTAGGCCTAGATTTAAAAAAATCAAATAGCTAATTGAGGCCATTTATTGGCCTCAATTAAATTTCACTATATTAGGACTTCACCTTTTTAATTATTTCATCCACTGTTTCTGGGTTTAAGAGTGTGGACACATCACCTAATTGATCAAATTCTTTTGCTGCAACTTTTCTTAAAATTCTACGCATAATTTTACCCGAGCGAGTTTTCGGAAGATCTGGTGTAACAATAATTTTTTCAAGTTTGGCAATAGGACCAATCTCTTTGGTGATCATTTTATTTAAATCTTCAAATAACTGCTCTTCACTAGACTTTGATTCTCTACTAGCAATGATATAGGCCATGATCGCTTCACCTTTGATGTTATGTGGAAAGCCTACTACTGCAGCTTCTACAACACATGGGTGTTCATCTATAACATCTTCTACTTCTGCTGTTCCAATTCTGTGGCCAGAGATATTCATAACATCATCTACTCGACCTGTGATTCTATAGTTTCCACTCTTATCCCTTCTTGCCCCATCTCCAGTGAAGTATTTGCCAGGGTAGGTGCTAAAATAAGTCTGTCTGTATCTTTCATGATCTCCATAGATAGTTCTCGCCATGCCAGGCCAAGGCCTATCAATACACAGATTGCCTTCAGCTGGGTTGTCTTTAAGAACTTTTCCATCGCTATCTACTAGAACAGGAGATACTCCAGGCAGTGGCAGTGTTGCATGAGACTTGATTGTTGGAGTGACGCCTGCGAGGTTTGAAATCATAATTCCACCTGTTTCCGTTTGCCACCAAGTATCTACAATAGGGCACTTTCCTTTGCCTATTTTTTCATTATACCAATTCCATGCTTCTTCATTTATGGGCTCTCCAACTGAGCCTAAAACTTTAAGTGATGATAGATCGGCACCTTCAACGTGTTCAGGGCCGCATGCTTCAAGTGCGCGTATGGCGGTAGGTGCCGTGTAGAAGTGAGTCACTTTGTATTTGTCACATATTTGCCAAAACCTAGAGGCGTCAGGCCATGTCGGAACACCTTCAAACATGACTTGAGTGGATCCATTTAACATTGGGCCGTAGCTCATATAGCTATGCCCGGTAATCCAACCAATATCGGCCGTACACCAATAAATATCTTTGTCGTTCACTTGAAAAACATTTTTGTAGGTTTCACTGGCCCAGACCATGTAACCGGCACAGGTGTGTTGAAGTCCTTTAGGCGTTCCGGTGGATCCTGAGGTATAAAGAATAAAAAGAGGATCTTCAGCATCCATCTCAACCGGCTCGCATTCATTTGAGGCATCTGCTAATAGTTCATTAAGCCAAAAATCTCTTCCTTGCTTCATTGAAATATCACCTCCGGTTCTTTGAAAAACTAGAACTTTCTCTACAATACGACACTCGTTAAGAGCTTCATCTGTAATGTTCTTTAGAGGTATAACCTTGTCTCCCCGGTATGCTTCATCGTTTGTGATAACCATTTTTGCTTGGCAGTCTTTCACTCTACCGGCCAGGGCCTTCGCAGAGAAACCTCCGAAGACAACGCTATGAACTGCACCTATTCTAGCTGTGGCCAGAACACCAAAAAGTAACTCAGGAACCATAGACATATAAAAGCAAACCCTGTCTCCCTTTTTCACTCCTGAATCTTTTAATACATTGGCAAATTTATTTACCTGCTCTAGAACTTCCGCGTAAGTAAAGCTAATCGCTTGTTCACTAGGGTCGTTAGGCTCCCAAAGTATTGCTAATTTATCAGGGTTATTTTGGACATGGCGATCAAGGCAATTCTCTGTGATATTGAGCTTTGCACCTTCAAACCACTTTACGTTTAAATCTTCGAAGTTGCCGCTTTGAATATGATCCCACTTCTTTTTCCAAGTGAAAGATTCTGCAATCATGGCCCAGTAATCATTTTGCTCTTGCATGCTCTTGGCGTAAAAGTCTTTGTATTGCTCGGCTGATTCTATTCGGTTTTGCATTTATCCTCCATGAAATTACAGTTTTATATATTCTAGAGGCAAAAGAGGGGGGCTGGCAAAAGAAGATCAGATTTTGCGGTGCAGAGATCGTTTTTGTATAAAAGTTATTAAGAAAGTTTCAGAAAAATGAGAGAGAGAAAGGCGCTTTAGATAAAGCGCCTTTTTGAAAGATTATTTAGCTACAAAATTACAAATTTTCCCAGGAACGAAAATTTCTTTTACAAGATTTTTTCCTTCAAGGTGTTTAGCAATTCTATCGTCGGCCTTCGCTTTTGCGAAGAAGTCCTCTTTGGTGATGTCAGCTGGAACGTCAAGAGTTGCTCTTGTCTTTCCATTTACCTGAACGGCCATAGTGACAAGGTCGTCTTTTGCAAGCTCTTCATTGAACTCAGGCCATGCTTGTTGTGCCAAAGTATTTTTATTACCAGTGATGGCCCATAGCTCCTCACCAACGTGCGGTGCAAATGGAGATACAAGTAATGCGAAAGTCGCTGCAGTTTCTTTTGAAAACTTTTTAGTCTTAGAGCAATGATTAGTAAAAATCATCATCTGCGAAATTGCAGTATTGAATTTTAATTCATCAATATCTTGTGTGATCTTTTTGATTGTCTTATGCAGTAGCTTAGTTGTTTCTTCATCGTCTTGAGTCCACAAGTCCGCATTACCGAATGTTTTAAATGCCTTCGCCATGAAATTATAAACACCTTTAAGGCCATTCATATTCCAAGGCTTAACTTTCTCAAGAGGGCCCATAAACATTTCATAAAGTCTCAGGGTGTCTGCACCGTATTCTGCTACAACACCATCTGGGTTGATAACATTACCGCGAGACTTCGACATCTTTTCACCATCTTCACCAAGAATAAGTCCTTGATTGATTAGACGCTTAAACGGCTCGTCACATGATACAAGTCCAAGATCAAAAAGAACTTTGTGCCAGAATCTTGCATAAAGAAGGTGCATAACTGCGTGTTCAGCACCACCTACATAAAGATCAATTGGCATCCAGTATTTCTCAAGATCTTCATCCCAAGGTCTATCCTTGTTCTTTGGATCAATGTAGCGAAGGTAGTACCAACAAGATCCGGCCCATTGAGGCATAGTGTTGGTTTCTCTTCTGGCCTTTTTACCTGTCTTTGGATCGGTGATGTATAGCCACTCATCGATTGTTGCAAGAGGAGATTCTCCTGTTCCGCTTGGCTCGTACTTTTCAACTTCAGGAAGTGTCACTGGAAGTTCATCCTCTTCCAAGCATCTAACAGTACCATCTTCAAATTTTAGAATTGGGAATGGTTCACCCCAATAACGTTGACGAGAAAATAGCCAGTCTCTGATTTTGTAATTTATTTTTTTAGTACCTAGTTTCTTCTCTTCAAGCCACTCGATTGTTTTTGCAATGGCGTCTTCTTTATTCATGCCATTTAGAAAGTCAGAGTTGATGTGAGCGCCGTCTCCAGTGTATGCCTCTTCTTCAATGTTTCCACCTTCTAGGACAGGAATTATTTCAAGATCAAATTTTTTGGCAAACTCGTAGTCTCTCTCATCATGTGCTGGAACGGCCATGATTGCACCAGTTCCATAAGTCGCCAAAATATAATCAGAGATATAAACTGGAACCTTTTTGTTATTCACTGGATTGATTGCATATGCTCCAAGGAAAACACCTGACTTGTCTTTATTAAGCTCTGTTCTTTCAAGGTCAGACTTTTTTGCTGCTTCATCTTGGTATGCAGCAACAGCTTCTTTTTGATCTTGAGTTGTTAATTTTTCTACAAGGTCATGCTCTGGTGCCAAAACCATATAGGTTGCACCAAATAATGTGTCTGGACGTGTCGTAAATACTTCAATGCTCTCACCAGATTCTGTTTTAAAAGCGACTTGAGCGCCTTCTGACTTTCCAATCCAGTTTCTTTGCATGTCTTTGATTGATTCTGGCCAATCTAGATCATCAAGTCCTTCAAGAAGCCTGTCAGCATATTCTGTGATTTTAAGCATCCACTGCTTCATTGGCTTTCTTATAACTGGATGTCCGCCAACTTCAGACTTTCCATTAACAATTTCTTCGTTAGCTAGAACTGTCTTAAGTTCAGGACACCAGTTCACGCTCATCTCAGATTCGTAAGCTAGACCTTTGTTATACAATTGAACGAAAATCCACTGAGTCCACTTGTAGAAATCTACGTTGGAAGTCGCAACTTCACGGTCCCAGTCATAGCTGAAGCCTAGCATCTTGAGTTGACGCTTAAATGTTTCAATATTTTTCTCTGTAGTCACTGCAGGATGAGTACCAGTTTTAATGGCATAGTTCTCTGCTGGCAGACCAAAGCTGTCCCAACCCATTGGGTGAAGTACATTATGGCCGGTCATTCTTTTTTGACGCGCGACGATGTCTGTTGCGGTATATCCTTCAGGGTGCCCAACGTGTAGACCTGATCCTGATGGGTATGGAAACATGTCCAATACGTAATATTTTGGTTTGGACTCGTCCATTACAGACTTAAAAGTCTTATTTTCGTCCCAATAGTTCTGCCACTTTTTTTCAATCTCTTTGAAATTGTATTCCATGCTATTTCCCTTAATGACTGGATAGTTTTTAGAGGTGTTTACCATACAATTTACGGGACTCTTTGTGAATTGATTTAGACAATGTCTATTTCGCCTTGAGTTAATTTGTCTTTTTTCAAATTATTGCGATAAGCTTTCCGTTATGGATCATCACGCATTAATTTTTAAAGAACTTGGTATTGTATTTGGACTAGGCATAGCCTCACAATGGATTGCTTGGAAATTGAGATTTCCGGTCATTATATTGTTGTTGGCACTAGGGATTTTGGCGGGGCCTGTTTTGGGACTCATTCACCCTCATGTCATGTTTGGGGATTTATTAAATCCTCTAATAGAGCTAGCGGTTGCCATCATTCTCTTTGAGGGCGGGATGTCCTTGAAGTTTTATGAATTTCGCCATGTAGGTCGAGGACTGATGCGACTGTTCTCTTTCGCAGTTGTCATTCATGTGATTCTTGGAGCTGCAACTGGGATCTTTATTGCGGGAATAGATTGGAAGGTAAGTCTACTTATAGGGTCTATTTTAATCGTAACTGGGCCGACAGTTATTATACCGGCACTACGTGAAGCAAAGCTTGTTAAGTCAACTTCCAGGTACTTGAAGTGGGAAGGCATTATCAATGATCCAATTGGTGCAATGATTGCTGTGCTTATATTTAACTTCATCTTACAAGGACACAGCGACGCCTATCATATCTTTTTGGATATTCTAAAAGTCACGGCTATCTCATGCTCAATTGCTTTTGGTGTGCGCTATTTTGTTTTATGGGCGTCTAAGCATGCGTTCATTCCACAGTTTTTAAAAATTCCATTTTTTATTACATTAATTTTAGTGCTCTACATTATAAGTGAGTTGTTACAGAAGGGGTCAGGCCTTTTGACTGCTACGCTATTAGGACTAATTGTTGGTAATACAGATGTTAAGATAACCAAAGAGCTTCGTAGATTTGAAGAGTCATTGGCCATCTTTGCTGTCTCCACAATATTTATCATTTTGGCATCAACTCTAGATATTGATGTTTGGAAGGAGCTAAGTTTCCGCCATTACCTATATATCTTTTTACTGTCTTTTGTCTTAAGACCGATTGCCATCTACTTGAGTACTATTAGAAGTGATGTTTCCTTCAAGGAGAGAATCCTAATCGGTCTATATGGGCCACGGGGGATTGTTGCAGCGTCGGTTGCCGGTGTTGTTGGAGCAGGTCTAGTAGATGCAGGCTACGAGGAAGGAAAGTTCGTTCTTCCTGTTGTATTTTCTGTAATCATCTTAACGGTTGTTGTTCACAGTTTGTGGCTTAAGCCATTTTCAAAACTATTCAAACTTCGCACAGAAGGTCAAAATGGTGTGTTAATTGTTGGAGCATCTCCTTGGAGTGTTCAACTTGCTGGAAAGCTTCAACAGCTTAAGCTGCCTGTTATGATCTCAGACCATTCTTGGTACAAATTAAGTGAAGCTAGACAACTAGGTGTTAAGGTTCACTTCGGAAAAATCTTGCATGATTTAGAATATGGAGAGCCTGAGCTTACCGTCTACAACTATCTATTGGCCTTGACTGAAGACGATTCCTACAACTCTCTACTAGTACATAAACTAGAACATGAGCTTGGTTCGGATCATGTCTACCAGCTTCCAACCCATGAAGAAACAATGGGTGCTGATTTTGACACTGAGGTGAACGAGCTTGCTAAAATTGATAGTTCCGATGAGGCCTTGTTTGAGAATATGATGGAAAAATACCATTCAGGCTGGCAATTCAGAAATGTGAATATCACTGAAAAGTATAGTTTTAAAACCTTCAGAGAAGAACAGGCCCACAGAAAGATGTTCATATTCTTGATTGTAAGAGAGTCGGGTAGAGTTCAGTTTATTACTGATAAAGACTTAAGACCTCCACAGCCGGGTGACACAGTTATTTATTATGCAGAGGAGAGTCACTCTGCAGAAGTCACCGAAAAGTAATCTCTGTCATAGCTAAGCTTAAGTGAGCAACCTTTATCAATTCTATAGATCAAAGGTTGCCAAAGGCTTGCAATAAACTGGTCTCCACTTTTATTCCATGTTGATATTGAAAGGTCATCGTGGAAAATTCTTAAATAGATGACAGCTGCGTTGTAGCCCTCAAAACTCTTGGCCGCAATCTCACAGCTATCCCTCATAGGAAAATTGCTATTTAGATCAATCGAGAACGCTGTGTATGAATCTTTTGAATAATCCTGCAGTTCCGAGTCTTTAAATTTTAATAGCTTGTTAGTAAAAAAATTGTCCCATGAACTTATATCTACACCCGGGTTGGCCAAACGGAACTGTTTGTTCATATTAAAATTTGCTGGAACTACCTTGATCTCAAAGTTTCCTGGCAGTATCTTGCCTCCAGGGCGCAATAGTCTTTTAGCATTTTTTATTGTCGAAAGGATGTTTTCACTGAACCCATTATTTGGCCAAAGCTCTTGCACTATCAGATCTACTTTCTCTAGATCCTTTTTCAATCTAAGCCCAAAAGAGCTTTTATTCTTAAGCACAACCTTGTCTAGAATAGAGTTATCCGCTAGAAACTTTTTGGCAATAGAGAAGTTATGTGGATTAATTTCACAAGATGTGACAGATGCGCATTTTGCATCTACCAAATATTTACATAGCAGCCCAAGGCCACTGCCTATTTCAAGAACATCTTTGCCAGGAGCATGTTCTTCAATCAACTTCCTATAAAACTCATTACGACTGAGATCATTTAACATCCCCAACATATACATTGTTGGAGCTTTCATTTTGGAAATGTTCTTTATTTGGGATTTTTCGATCACCTTTAATAAAAATTCATTGTCTGGATCTTCAAGAAGTTTGTTTTCGAATTTTTCGATGATTGGGTTCATTAATAGATATTATGGGTGAGTAGTATCCAGGTAAAGACAGATGGCGTTAGGGGGAACGCCATCTAATAGGCCTTTTTATTTATTTCATAAATCCACAATTAAGTGGGTAAGTCATCTTGTGACCTTTAGGAGAAGTTACCGCCAGGTAATCCTTTGAAGCATCAAAATCCTTAAAGTTTTCAATATGTATAAGGTGCTTGTTACCGTTTAAGTATAGAGACTTTCTAATCCCTTTGTGAGTTTTCTGTGTTCTAGCTTCGTAAACCGAAGATACACTTCTGCCAACTTTTTCTTGGACTTGATGAAAGGCCACAGACTCTTCTTCAATTGTAAAACTCTTCTCACCAAAGTTTGTTTTGCATTCAATTGAATTAACCTTATGAGTTGCTGCTTGAGCACTTCCCATAAATGCTACAAAAAATAGAGTAGCTAATGAACCAAAAAATAATTGAATTGTCTCTCTTTGTCTCTCTCTCATCATAAACCCCCGTTGTGTGTTACGCCCTTTATAACTTCAACAATGGCGCCAAAAAATGGGGGGTGATTTCAAGAGGTTAGGGAGCCAAAAGTGTGTATAATTTTTGAACTGTAAAAACTTTTGACAAAAAAAAGGCGCCCTAGGCGCCTTTGAGTTATATGTTTTCGCAGGTTAAGAAAGTTTTTGCAGGAATGTTTGCTGAGTATGTACACACTCCATCCAGTCCTTCACTTGCTTGCTGGAGGCGATAAATGGTCGTTGTTTGGCTATTAATCTCACCCCACTTGAAGCTATCTTTTATAGACACTTCTCTTAGGCAATTGTGTACTTTATCTGTGTCACTTGTGAAAAGTTTGAATTTTCTCGTAACGGTAATCAAATCATTCGATTGTCTTTGTTCTAGTTTTTTTATAGCACTTGAAAGCGAACTTTTATTAATGTCATAAGCACTAACTCCATCGTTTACCACATATTGAATACAAGTATTTCCGTTGGCAAAGGCAGATGATAGTGAAGCAACAGCTAGCATAGTAATAACGATTTTTTTCATAAGTCTCTAGGCTTTATTCGTTAATATTCACTTGATCTATTTTTTTAAGCAAAGACACTACCCTCGATTGGCCTTCCTCATAAATTTCTAGCATATACTCCCGAAAAAATTTATTATGAGTCAAAACATTATA
>JAGSHJ010000494.1 GCA_023954595.1 Bacteriovoracaceae bacterium
AAAAGAGAGTGAGTTTAAAGATCGAGTGGCCCGCATGGAGAAGTCCGTCAGTGAGCTTGAATCAAATTATAAAATGCAGAAGGCCCGCTATGATGAGAAGGCCATTGAAACAGAAAGACTAGAAAGAGAACTTATAAAGCTTCAGGCAAAAAAACGTGCCTATGAAAAACACATCTCACTGGCCAAGTCCAATGAGCTTGCATTAGAGACTCGGTCAGAGTCCATTAAAAGCAAGGCCTTGCAGATAGATGGTCAACTTAAGAGCAATGTTGATGTTAAAGTCTCTAGCGAAGTAACACTAAAAGATAGAATCATTAGAGTCGCTGGAAAGAATCAGAAAGAAGCATTGGCCTTATTTAACTGTGCTCAGGCGATAATCGCAAATATTGAAGAGAATGAATTTGAAGGTGTTCAATACAGAACACGGGTGAATAAGAATTCAAAACAAATCGGTGCAAGGATTTACTTTTATAACATCACAACGCAATACTCGGATTTAACTCAGCAATTAGGTCCAGTTGTAAGTGAATTAGGGAAGATCTTTAGGCCTTTGGGTGTAGAGATACAAACGAAGGCACTTAAATCTGCAAATGGTGTCGTCAGTGCCCTTGATGTTACTCTACTTATGAAAATCGGCGCTAGAAAAGAAGTTATTCAACAATTATAAAAAAGGCGAGGGGTCACCGGCCCCTTCTCTTACAACCTCAATTTCTCCTTTAGAGAAATCAACAATTGTACTCTGTCCTGTAAATTCATGTTCGCCTGGATCTATGATTAAGCTTAAAACGTTCGATAGTTTCTCTTCAATCATATAGCTGTAAATCTCTTCACTGCCTTCAAAGCTACTAAGAATGCTTGTAGGGATGTTTGTGCTAATCAATGGAGCGCCAAAGGCTTCAAGTAATCTATCTATTAATTTACTCGGAACAAACCTAAGCCCAATCTCTTTATCCATTTTAGAGGCCTTTAGAGTTTTGGCGATTTTCTTCGTTGCTTCAAAAATGAAAGTGTAATGACCTGGAGTTGTTCTCTTCAATAACTTAAATGCATAGTCTTCAATGATGGCAACTTCACTGGCCTTGCTTATTTCATTAACCATCAAAGAGAAATGTTTTTGAAGATTTTCTTTTTTAAGCTTATGAAGTCTCTCAACAGCATCCTTATTGAATGGGTCTGTAAGGGCAATCCAATTGGTGTCACTAGGCACACAAATTAGTTGTCCTTTTTTAATGAGACTTATAGCTTTATCAATAATTCGATCATCTGGATCGTGGGCAATTACATATTCAATCATAAAAATATTCTGTCAGGAACAATGGTGAATGGCAACTTAGGTGCTTTTCATTTTGTCTATATTATCACTTTGCATACGTTCATAGCCTAAGTCTCCTGGACTGAAAAAACTCTCTGGCTCTTCGTGATATTTTTGCTCAACCCAATGTTTAGGAAAGTTATGGGGATATTTATAGTTTTTCTTGTCTGGGTGATGATTTCTTAAATGGGTGGGAACCTCTATTGTTTTAGCACTCCTAACATAGTTCAAGGCCTTGTCTATCGCAAGATAGCTGGCATTACTCTTAGGTGCTCTCGCTAAGTATACAGTTGCTTGGGCCAGGGGAATGCGGGCCTCAGGCATTCCAATCTGTTTGATAGAGTAGTGGGCATCGCAAGCTATTTGTAGTGCTCGAGGATCAGCATTGCCTACTTCTTCACTGGCCGCAATTATTAATCGTCGTCCTATGAAGTCAGGGTCTTCACCACCATCTAACATTACTGCAAGCCAAAGAAGGGCCGCATCAGCATCGCTTCCTCTGATGCTTTTAATAAATGCGCTAATGACATCATAGTGGCGCTCGGAATTTTTATCATAACGTCGTTGTGAGAATAGGAACTGTTTTTTGATCTGTTCAAACTCAAGCTCTTCAATTGCGTCTTTGTTCTGTTCAAGGATTTCAACTTGATTCAAAGCTGCTCGCGCATCTCCATTGTTATTGTCTGCTATGAAGTCGATGACCTCATCAGTGAGAACTAAGGCACGCTTTTCAGATGCTCGCTTTATGATTTGTACAAGCTCTTGCTTCTTAAGCATCTCTAAGTTCCACAACTGAACCCTTGAGAGGAGAGCACGATTTAGAGCTGTCTGCGGGTACTCTGTGGTAGCACCAAAAAGAACAAAGTCACCTTTTTCCAAGTAGGGAAGAAGGGCATCCTGTT
>JAGSHJ010000304.1 GCA_023954595.1 Bacteriovoracaceae bacterium
GAATAAACTCTTTTTCCATCAAAATTTAGAAGATTGAGTATCTGACATTCACCAGCAAGAATCATGTTCACATACCCGGCCTTGCCGACACAGTGATGAAGCTCCTCACCCGTCTTCACCAAGTCCACATAACTTCTAGGAGCTTCAATTGTGTACCTGCCTCCCTCAATTTGAACGCCATTTAAGAAGTCTAGTTCTTGGGTAAAGGTTGTTGAAAGATGCTCAATGTCACATCCAACAAAAAAAGAAAGAGTGTCATGAATCTCTCTTATATTTTTAGGTTTCTTCGGCATTAACCCGTCATTATTGTTCAGAGATCGTCTGACCATAATTGCCGTATCATGAACCTCCCTATGGGACATATGTAGAGCAGATTCATAAAGGCGCGAAAACCTCTTAATTCCGTAATAACGAAAGAGAGCTCTTATAGAACTTCCCTTGGCTAAATCAAAAGGGATAAAAAGCTCACTAAAATCAAAGTTGAAGTACTTGTCAGGGTTCTCTAAAGGAAAGTACCAGTGAAGAGCATAAAGATTATTCAAGGCGCGAACACCATGCTCCTGCACAAGTTTTCCAACTCTTTTTCGATACCTCTTGGCATCACACTTAAAAATAAAATCAACCATCTTATTAAAGTCAGTTAAATAGAATGGTTTGAAGTATGGAAGCTCAAGCATATGAAACATTCTTCTCTCAACCCAATCTTCGTAAATAGGACCAAGAAAATTAAAGAAGAGTTGAATCTCATTCTTCTTGTGTAAATCATAGAGTTCAAAAGAAATATTTCTTCTTAGGGCCCTATGATAATTACGTACCAATTTCACGTTCATCCGATAGCTCCCGCTTCCGAACCGTGGTTCTTTCCAGTCTTTGTGCATATATTTTTTTTGAGATCGTGTGTGTAATGTGTGATCTGAAATTTTAGTCTAGGGTGGCCGATTCAACTCGGCCAGAACTTTTGATTTGAGTTTTTTGCTCAGTCTTAAATTCTGAGACGAATCGATGTTACAATAACAGAACTTTAAGTCTTAAAAATGGAGACCATTATGGCCAGAGATGGAAAATTTAAAATATCTAAAAGTCAGTTTATCAAAGGTGACCAATGCGAAAAAGCTCTTTGGTTATATAGAGAACGTCCTGAGTTAAAACCGCCTATTACAGAAGAACAGCAAAAGATCTTTGATAAAGGTCATATGGTTGGTGAGCTCGCCACAAACCTTTTCCCTGGGGGAATTGAGGTCATCGTTGAAAATCTCAATATGGAAGAAGCTGAGAGGCTTACTCGTGAATACATAGAAAACGGCAAAGAGATTATTTATGAAGCAACCGCTGTTAATTCAGATGGCATCTATTCAAGGATAGATATCCTCGAGAAAGCTGGTGATACTTGGAATCTAATTGAAGTGAAGTCTTCTACTAGCAAAAAAGAATATCACATTAAAGATATGGCAGTACAAAGGCTCGCTTTTGAAGGAGCGGGTTTCAAGATAGACCGTAGCTACCTTATCCATCTAAAAAAAGGACAATATTTCAAGGTCACAAAGTCCTCCAACCATGAGGAAGTCTTTGAAAAGGTTGATTGCACTCCTGAAGTATTGAATATGATTGAAAAAGTCTCAACCAAGACGGGAGATCTTCTGGAGCTTGTTCAACAAACTGAAGAACCAAATAAAGAGATGGGGTCCCATTGCGACTCTCCTTTTGAGTGTGAGTATAAAGAATACTGCAGGAGCCTAAAATGAATAAACTATTTGATGTTTTCAGCAACTTAGAAAAGTGGAAAGACTTCCCGGACTATCAATTTGAAAGGCGAATTGATATTTTCTTCAGTATTTACCTTGTAGACATTCTTCAAGAATACTTAAAAAGCAAAGGTGTCTCAGAATTAGTCACAGATATAGTAATTCCTGAATTCCCATTAAAAAATCCACGTAATAACACTTCTAATAAACTCGATTACTTAATGCTTAGTGATAAAGAAGTCTATGCAATTGAGTTTAAAACTGAAAATCGGTCTTACCGAAAGGAACAAGATAAGTATTTGAAAGATATGGCAGATTATAATATGGAGACCATCATTAAAAACCTCTTTGAAATAGTCAAAGCTACTAAATCTCTAGATAAATACAAGAACTTAATCAGATCTCTCTCAGAAAACAAACTGTTCTCAAAAAATCTTTTCACAGAAATTGATAATATAAGTTCAAAGTCCCTACCCATTGACTTAAAGGATTTTAATCCTCTGCCTGAAGATAAGACATTTTTAACAAAGGAACCAAAGGTTCTCTATCTTGCACCAGAACCTATCGAAGAGAGTCATTTTGATACAATCGATTTCTCCTTTGTTAAAAAAGTGATCTCTAAACACGATGACGAGTTCTCAAAGAGGTTTTTGGCGCTGCTCAATACTTTGTACTAAGTACAAGGAGACAAGCACTCCCTATCTACTGATATATGAAGTCCTCGAATATTTGGACCAACAGGAACAAGCTTACTTGAGTTGCTAAGCCTTGCAATCTTGAAGATTTCATTAGTTGCATTGTATTGCTCTAGAAGTGAAATAAAGGTACCTAGTGCCTTGTTTGTAGTGCGAGATTCCATCGCACAAAGATAAAACTTACCATTAACTTTAATTATAAATCGGATATGAGGATCCTTGTTTGCACCTGAAAGATTATAAGGGTTTACATAAAAATAGCGGCGATACTTTTTGTGATGATTAGTAAGATAAGGGATGAGAGTTGATAGTTTATTAAACATAAGTTTTCTCCTGGTTCTCAGTATTCGAGATTAATTTCATCAAGAATTACTAGATCTAGTGGTCTCAATTTCTGAGAGCACTAGCGTGAGAATGAATATTTAATGACTTAAAAATTGTTTGTTCCTGTAAGAATTTTTTCTTGGCCTTGACACAAAACGAGGCCCTAACCTTTTGTTACTGATTCACACATACACACGTCAGTCACCAAAAATTCATTTTGCACGAGGGAGCATATTTATATGGAGTTGTATCCGTACGACCTAAAGGCCGAACGCGCCTTATTGGGTTCTATTATCTTTAATCCTAATCTTCTGATGGAATTTGAGAATATTGAGGTTGAACATTTTCATCACAGACCTCATCAGTTCATCTTTAAGGCCTTAGTCAATTTAAAGGATGAATATAGCAATATCGACTACGTTACCCTTAGGGCTAAGCTTGAATCTCAGGGGCAACTTGAAAAAATTGGCGGTGACCAAGAACTCATGTCACTAAATGAAGAAAGTTATAGCAGTGCTTTTGCTGAAGATTACTTGAGGCTAGTTCTCGACAAGTCTAAGGCCCGTGAGATCATCAATACTGGTAACAATATTGTTAAGCTTGGAAGTGACTACTGTAAGAACAAGGAAGAAACCCAAAAGAAGCTTGAGAACCTCATGCTTAATATAAACAATCTAGAGAAAAAAGTTGGATTCATCGGGACAAGCCCCATTCTAAAAGAGCTCTTAAATGGTCTAGCCGATGGGAAGAGAAAAGCAGGAGAACTCTACGGAGTTACAACTGGATATACGGAAGTGGATAACCTCCTCCTTGGTTTGCGTGGAGGGCAAATGGTAGTCCTTGCGGCCAGGCCATCTGTTGGTAAGTCCTCACTCGCTCTTTGTATGGCCCTCAGTGCAGCAAAGATTCAATCAAAACACGTCGGCCTCTTTAGCTTAGAGATGAGTAATGTTGAGCTTATGGAGCGTGCTGTAGCAATTGAATCTCAGGTTAATCTCAGAAGAATTAAGACCAAAGACTTCTATGAAACCGATCTTAAGCAAATAGGTAAGGCCATCAATGATATTGAAAAGCTTCCCCTTTTTATATGCGATCAAGGAGGCTTAAGTTTAGCTGAGATCAGAAGTCGCGCCATCAGGTTAAAGATGGAACAAGGTCTCGATTTTCTAGTCATCGACTATATTGGCCTTATTAAAACCACAGGAAAATACGGAAGTATGGTTCATGAAATTGGTGAGATCAGCATGGGAATCAAAGCTCTAGCCAAAGAATTAGAAATTCCAATCCTCATACTTAGTCAGTTAAATAGACAGATAGAAAA
>JAGSHJ010000246.1 GCA_023954595.1 Bacteriovoracaceae bacterium
ATGGCAAAAGAGCATGGACCATTTGCTCGCTATGAAGAAAACAAAGAGCATATGCTAAAGGTTATTCGTAACCATAGGAGAGCGGCCCATAATGCTTCAGATTATGAAGACCTAACAGTTAAACCAGTTGGTCTAGATTCAACTTCAATTGATAAGGCCCTCGCTAAAGCTGCTACTAAAGCTTGGGATGAGGCCCTTGAGTACGGTGAAAAATACGGATATAGAAACGCGCAAACGACAGTCCTCGCTCCTACAGGAACGATTGGACTAGTTATGGACTGCGATACTACGGGGATCGAGCCAGACTTTGCTTTAGTTAAATTCAAGAAACTTGCTGGCGGAGGATACTTCAAGATTATTAATCAATCGGTACCTCAGGCCCTTACTTCACTTGGTTATAGTGCTGATCAGATCAAAGGTATTACCGATTATGCAGTAGGGAAAGGAACTCTTGTTGGTTGCCCAGGGATAAACGCTAAGTCTCTGGAAGAAAAAGGTCTCGATGGATCAATGATCGCTAAAGTCGAAGAGTCTCTAGCTAATGCTTTTGAGCTAAGTTTTGCTTTTGCTCCTTATATTCTAGGTATTGATTTTCTTAAAGATAAATTTGGCCTCTCTGATGAAGAGCTGGCTGACCCTATGTTTAATGCCCTTGCGGCCATGGGGTTCACGGCCGAAGAGATTCAAAAAGCTAATGATTTTGTTTGCGGGACAATGTCTATTGAAGGAGCTCCTCACTTAAAAGATGAGCATTTAAGCGTTTTTGATTGCGCCAATAAATGCGGAAGAACAGGGACTAGATTAATTTCAGCTGAAGGGCATATTAGAATGATGGCCGCTACACAGCCCTATCTTTCAGGAGCCATTTCTAAAACAATCAACATGGCCAATGAAGCGACTATTGAAGATGTATCGAAGGCCTATAAACTTTCTTGGTCTTTAATGCTTAAAGCAAATGCTATTTATAGAGATGGATCAAAATTATCTCAGCCTTTAAATGCAGCAGCTTTTGAAGAGTTAGCTTTAATGGATGTTGATGAAACTCCTATGACAGAGCAAGTTCAAACAGTAGCTCAAAAGGTAGTAGAGAAAATAATTTATAAAGAACAATCTTCTCGGAAAATGCTTCCAAATTGTAGAAGTGGTTATACTCAAAAAGCTAATATTGGCGGACATAAGGTTTACCTAAGAACTGGAGAGTATGAAGACGGAAAACTTGGAGAAATTTTTATTGATATGCATAAAGAAGGAGCAGCTTATCGCTCTTTAATGAACTGCTTCTCGATCGCTATTTCACTTGGTCTTCAGTATGGAGTACCCCTAGATGAGTTAGTGGATGCCATGACTTTTACAAGGTTTGAGCCTAATGGAGTTGTACAAGGTCACGACAATATCAAGATGGCCACGTCAGTGGTTGATTATATTTTTAGAGACCTTGGAATGCGCTACTTAGGTAGACATGATCTCGTTCACGTAAAACCAAAAGACTTAGATTCTTCCGCTATTGCTGATGAGGAAACAGATGAGGAGCCATTATTAACTATAATGGAAGATCGTCAAACCACTCATTCAGATGGGCAAGTTTCAGTTGAAACACATAAAGTATTTACCTAGAGTGATGATGCAAAGATGGTTACGGAAATGCGTAAGCGCCAAGCTGCTAAGATGAAGGGGTACGAAGGTGATGCCTGTTCAAATTGCCATGCTATGACTCTTGTACGAAACGGATCATGTATGAAATGTGATTCTTGCGGTGAAACTACCGGTTGTTCTTAATTTTAATGGCGCCCAGTCTGTGGGCGCCCTCTACCTAAAGTCTTCATGAAAAAAATACTGCTATTTTCTTTTCTCATTCTTAGCGGATGCAGCTTTAAGTCCCTGGTTCTTCCTAATCTCTCCTTTATCATTGCCGATAGGATAGACAGTACACTTCATCTCTATAATGAACAGGAGTATGAGGTTCGTGATGCCTTTAAAAAACTTTTAACTGAAGAAAAAGATCGTTTTAAAAAGATTCAAACTTACTTCAACGCTATAAATATTCAGGAAGTTGATGAAAAGAAAGGCTATCAGTTTTTTGCGGATAACTATTTAGCTATCGCTTTAAAGGTTAATCGAATTCTCGCCAAACAAATGGCCAGACTAGATAAAAACCAGATTGAGAAATACCGAAAAACATTACTTGAAGATAATGAAGATGTATTAAAACGAGCTAATGAGAAGAAACCTAAAGATTTCTATAAGCGTTATAGCTATTTTTTTGGAGACCTAACTGAGGACCAAAAAGCATTAATTAAGAAAAATATGTCACTCTTTAGAGAATTGGCCAAGAGGCGAATGGACGAAAGGTTAAGAACTCAAAAAGAATTAGATAAAGTTCTTGTGTTGGAAGATGTAAATCAAAAAGAGAAGCTAATTATCAGGCTTTTTGATCAAAATGCTGATCGATCCAAGCTCACATCGGAAAGAAAGAAATCAATGATTCAATTTAAGACATTTGTAAAAACTTTAACTCCAAAGCAAGTTAAATATTTTCAAAAAAAGAGAAAAGATATCGATAAGTGGTTTGAAGCCTATTTCAAATACTATTAAATTAAGTCATTTGGTAGCTTAAAGCTTCCATCAGTTTCACAAGGGAACTCTATTTCTCCCTCCACGGCAGAGGTTTCTAGGGCGCCATAGATATGCGGGAAAAGAATACCGCTGAGGGGAGCTTCTAGTGGTGGCTCTACTTTTATTTCAGCTCCAACTTTCTCTATATTGATTCGAAGGATAAGAAGATTCTTTTGGCCTTTATAAAAACTATTAGCGACTGTTTGAAGTTGATCAGTTTTAGAACAATGGATAAAGCCTTCCTGTGCAAGACTGGCCGGTTCGTAAGAGCCTTTTTTCTTGGCCGCTTCCCATTCATCACGAGGTACAATATGAAAGATGTTCATTTCTTTGTTTTCCTTTTATCTTTTTGCGCCTTTACTCTTGCCATTCCTTCTTTGAAGCGGCGCTTTTCTTCTTCAGATTCTACTTTGATTCCTGGAATTTCGGTAGGGCGACCCACGTCATTTAGAGCAACAAAGGTTAGATAAGCAGAAGTTGTATGGCGTTTATCGCCTGTTCTTGGGTTTTCGGCCACAACTTTACAGCCAATAAGCATGGAGCTTTTTCCAACGTAATTGATTTGTGCTTTAACGCTAACATGATCTCCCACCTTTATAGGGGAGAGAAAGGTGATGTCATCGATATGGACGGTCACGACATGTTTTTGGGAATGGCGCTCGGCAACCATGGCCGCGGCCATATCAACCCAACTCATGACCACGCCACCAAAGATTGTATTATTTGGATTGGTATCATTGGGCATAACAATTTGCTGAATTATAACTTCAGAATCGATTACGCTTTTTTCTTCAGACATAAGTCTTCCTTAACTAGTTACAATAGAAATGATGATCCCAACGAAGTCCTTGTTGGAAGAAATTAAATCCAGAAGCATTATCTCCATCTAGATCGTTAGTGGAGTCGATGATACTGAATCTTTTACTATCTTCATCTGTATTATTAATTTGAATAAATGATCCATTATTAGGTTCACCATAAAAGTAGCCAAAGGCAGCACCTTTTCTTGTAGAGCCTGAAGCGCAGTACTCTTGCCCAAGAGCAATAAGTTTATTATTAACTCCAAGATTTAGTTTTGGCTCACCAGATACAGGAACAAAGTCATCTTCTACTAGACCTCCGGCTGGTTTTTCCTCTCCAATCCCTTCTGAAGAAATAAATTTATTAAAATAAACATTTAGGTTCGTTCCTTGTGGTAGCTTACAGGTCCTATCACCAGCATTGTCTATAGTAGAGAAGTTAGAACAGCATTTCGATGAGTCAGGAGTCTTTTCTCCAAGCTCAATACAACATTTGAATTCATGACCTGAAAAAATTTGGGGCAGTGATACCTTATCTTGAAAAGTAATCTTTCCGTTCAAGTGATTAGTTAAGTTCTCGTCTATACCTGCAGTTGTATGTGAACCGTCGGCACCTGTAACAGCATCGGTATAAATTTGCTCTAGTGATTGAACGTTTACATTCGGATCATAGTCAATTGAGATAGCATCAAAAGCTTCTCTTGTGCTAGAGGCGATATCAAAAATCCCGCCAACTAATCTTGACCTATTGGAATTACAATAGAGTGGCTCATAAAAGATTTGTGGTACTCCTAGAAGTTCTAGCCTTGCTAACTTGGTTAAGTAGTAAAGTGCGTTCCCTGGTTCCATCCCATTATCACATTGAGTAGTCCCAGCACCGCCAGGAGTGGCGTCACAAGTAGGTAGGCTTTCGTGTCTATAGCTAGCAGAGTTTAAGGTTTGATAGTTTATTCTTATACCTGCATAGGCCCAAGTAGCTGCACCAGCAGGAGCAGTTGGGTTAACCGCAACATGAAGAATTGTAGCTTCGACACCAGGCGAAGGATCATCTTCTAAACAATATTGAGCATCAACAGCGTTTGGATCAGGGTCTCCAGTCATATTTGGCCCAGCTCCAGAGTTTGGATCACCTGCTGGAGCGTCACCAAGGCCAGTGGCAATCATAGGGTTCGTTCCATTGAAGCAGGCTCCAATTCCTTGATTTACCGCTGGTATCGTAGCCACTTCATTTCCACTTGAGTCCATTAATCTAATTTGAATTGAGGTTATATTTGATTCTGTTAATGCACTAACTCCAGCTCCGTCGGCTCTTGCTCCAATATATGTAGGTAGATAAACTGAAACACCCCATTTCGTTACGGCATCTTGAAGGTAGTTTTTACAGTTATCTGTCGCTTGAAAAATTTCATTTCCAAAATTTGTAAAATGTCTTGGAATATAAGGACCATCCACAGTCATCGCCTGCTC
>JAGSHJ010000183.1 GCA_023954595.1 Bacteriovoracaceae bacterium
CTATCAGGTATAGAAAGAACATTCCAGATGCTTGGCTTGAGATTAAGCTCAAAGAAGGCCGAAATCGACAAGTTCGTCGTATGAGTGCCAAAATAGGTCATCCGACACTTAGACTTATTAGAGTTGAGATTGGAAAGCTAAAGCTCGGCGAGCTAGCACCAGGACAATGGAAATATATAGATCCCAAAGACGTATTATAAAATCACAAAGGAATTAAATGAAAACTGAAATCAGCGTTGACCCTAAGACTTTATCTGCCAAGGCCCTATTTTTGGTGGAAGACTTCAAAGAAGAGAAAGACTTCAAGGATACTTTAGCAATCTTAAGTATGGTTGCTGGTGACTACCATCTAGACCCGGAAGTTGAGCTTGATGAGCTAAAAGACTTTGTAAAAAAGGCTCAAGAAGAAGCTCAAAGTGCCCTAGAATTCATCATTGACGAAGAAGGCATCGACTTAGAGCTGGTAACTCCATAGTCCTATACAATTGTTTGCATTTGGAGAAATAACTTCACAAAGAGAACCAATGTGAATAATTACTAAAAGCTAAATGCCTTAATTGTTCCCTAAAGTGTGTGATTATGACAGGAATCAGTATTAGTAGTAGAAAATACTTTGTTTTTAGCTATAATATTCAGGTTGTTAGAATTTCAAGTATATTTCAATAGGAGTACAGACGATGAAAAAAGTGATAGCTCTAATTTTAGCGAGCACGACCCTAGGTGCCTTTGGTATGAACATGGAAGAATTCAATGAGAAGTCTTACATCTCTTACTTTGGGGAATACAATAAAGGTACAATCGGTGAAAGCAGCTCAAGAGCTTTTTACTACCAGTCAATCTCAGGTCGTTACAAGTTAAATAACAAGTGGACTGCAAGATTAGACCTTAGAATGGAAACTAAAGAAGCTGAAGATGACCCGTACACTGAACTAAACCCTAGACTTGGCGTACAGGGTATTACTTATGTAAATGGTAACTTCTCTGTATTTACTCAAGCTAGACTTGAAGTTGCAGCTGTAAGCTCAAGCCTTGACGTAAATAAGATTGTTAAGCCTAAATTCTACAACGCTGTTAACTACAGCATGGGTGCACAGTCATTTTCAGTAGGTATGGAAGTTGCTAAATGGCTTTATGAGTCTGGAAAAGAGAACCTTAATAACGATCCAGACTATGACAAGTTGAACCTTTTTGCAGATGTAACTTACAGATACACTATCGATGCAAAGAAAACATTTCAAATCTACTACGAGCTTGGCCTAGACGCTAGAGGAACTGAAACAAACGATTTGACCAATACTTTTGAAAGATTCCTAATTGGGATGGATTTAAGTGTTGCAGATAGCTTGCTAAATAATACGATCAAGGGCGTTACACTATTCCCACACATCGACTACAGACCTCAAAACAGTACAGATACAGAGCTAAAAGACCTAGGTCTTGGTCTTTGGGTATCAGCTACAGTATTTTAATTAGATTTAAATTTAATTATATAAAAGACCCTCCATATTGGAGGGTTTTTTTATGCCTTCTACCGTGGTATTTTTATCCAAAAAATTGGAGGAAAAATGCTAGTTGTTGTCTCCCCTGCCAAAAAGTTGGATTTTCAAACACCATCAGACTTGGCCGAATATGAAACCCCATTGTTTATTGACGAAGCAAAGCTTCTTATAAAAGACCTTAAAAAGAAGTCTTCCCAAGATCTGCAAAAGCTCATGGGTATTTCTGAGAATCTCGCTGAGCTTAACGTTAAGAGATTTAATACTTTTAAGCCACCTTTCACCCCAACGAACGCCAAACAAGCAGGCCTTGCCTTCCAAGGCGACACCTACCAGGGACTTGAGTTTCACGACTTCAATAAATCCCAGAGAAATTTTGCGCAAAAGCATCTAAGAATCTTATCTGGGCTTTACGGAATATTAAGACCACTAGATCTCATGCAGGCCTATAGATTGGAGATGGGCACAAAATTTGGCGCTGCGGGAGCTAGCGACCTTTATGGTTTTTGGAAGGAAAAGATCACTGAGAAATTAAATGAAGATCTTAAAGGACAGAAGGCCCTAGTAAACTGTGCTTCAAATGAATACTTTAAAGCAGTAGACACCAAAGCGCTCAAGGCCCAGGTTGTAACACCTATATTTAAAGAAGAAAAAAACGGGAAACTTAAAATCATAAGCTTCAACGCTAAAAGAGCAAGAGGCATGATGGCGAAGTTTATAATTGAGAACAAGCTTAAAGATCCAAATGATTTGAAGAAATTTAATATGGACAACTACAAGTTTGATCCAGAGTTATCTGACGAGACAAACTTTACATTCACAAGGTAGTTCAAAATGTCTAAAAAATTGGTTTTTAAAAATAAAGAAGAACTCGCAGGCCATATAAAAACTCATGGCCCAAGCTTCTACTTCTCATCGCAAACCTCCACAGTTATTCCTTATGATAAATTGGAACAACACCTAGGCCTAAAAGACGGTGAAGAGTTCTATCTTTGCGATCTATCTCAGATGCCTGCAAAAATGGAGCTGTTAGACAATGGAAACCTCCAAGTGCAAGGTGCTGTGAGCTGGAAAGATGCAAGAGAGTTTTTAAAATCAAAAGGCCGCAATATTAAGACTGCACCAACAGAAGAGCTTGCCCTTATTACGGCAGGACTTGCGACTAGCGCAACTGGAGAGAGATGCTTTGCCTTTGGCAATCTTCGCTCACAGGTTGTAAGGCTTAAATATTTTGACTACCAAGGCGAAGAGAAAGAATTATTCAGGGACAAACCTCTAGAGATAGATGGCATCAATTTTGATCAATACAGAGAAGAATTTAAGGCATACTCCGAATTCAAGAACGCCCCATTTCCAAGATTTCAAAATGAAACTGACTTATTAATTGGAACTGAGGGACAGCTTGGGATCATCACTGAAGTAGAGATCGAGACCACTCCTAATACAGGTGCTCAACACCTATTCATGCTTCTTCCTAAGTGGGAACAAGACTATAGTGCTCACCTGGAAGTGATAGAGAAGATACAAAAGTTCAGAGATGAAGTTGTTGTAGTTGAGCTAATTGACTCAAACGCATTTTCATTTTTGCCTGAAGATGAAAGACCGAACCAGGGCAAAGACGCTATATTTTTTGAAATAAAGACTGAAGCATTTGAAAAGTTTTATGAAGAGTTTCTTGCAACACTTGAGGGTGTGAATGAAGAAGAAATATTCGAACTTACAGAAACTCGCTTTCACAATATCCGTGCAAGTGTACCGCGTGCAGTTTTTGAAGAAAACTCTCGAATGGGTGTTGTTAAGATGGGTACTGACGTTCAGGTAAGAGTACAAGACTTCAAGGCCCTTATGGACATCTATAGAGAATTCTCAAAAGTTGGTGTGCGCTATAATCTATTCGGTCACTTTGGTGACGCTCACCTGCACTTTAACTTCATGCCAGCACCTGATGATATTGAGCTATGCAAGAAGCGCTTTGAGCATCTCTATGAACAAGTACTAAAAATGAAGGGCTCCCCTTTTGCTGAACACGGCATCGGACTGATCAAGCAAAAATACATTCAGAGCTTCATAGGTCCAGTACAAAAAGAAACCTTCAAGGCCCTTAAAGACAAACTAGATCCACATAGACAGTTTTTCCCACAGGGGTACATGCATTAAGTTTTTACTGTCCGTACTCCTCATTACAATATCTGCTCATGCTCGCTTTGATTTATCTGCGGGCACAAGCATTCGCTCTTATCCAAGCTTTGGAGGGGAGGCCCAATTAGAACTAGGCTATAACCAGCTTCTATGGGGCACACCTAAGGGATTTCAATACGGACTTGTAAGACCTTCTATAAACCTTGCAACATCTGGAGTGGTAAATTCTTATGATGTAAGAGTTGAGTTTTATCCAATATCCTTTATAGGATTCGCAGCAGGCCATGAAAAGGCAAGATCTGACTACGAAGATTTTACTTATTTTGAATGTGACGAAATTCGCTGTAGCGGTGATATTACACGAGATTATGCTCTTGCAAAAATAGCACTGGCTGCAGGTCCAATTCTGTTTTCTGCGATGGCAAAACGTTCAAGAAACTCCTACTCAGGTGAAGACGATGAAGCGGTTGGTGAATACCAATGGGCGGTGTTAGCATCTGCAGGCAGTGATACATTTCATATGCGAAGATTCTTTACAGGGCTTAAGACTAAGGTGGGGACACTTGGTCTTTTAAATGAAGAGCTGCGTTTTTCAGAAAGTGAACAGTTTTATAAAATGAATGCGGCCTTAATTAACCTAACCAGATCAAAAGTTAGCACAACATTTGGTGCCGGAGGGCTTCACACAAGTGAAGCTAAAAGAGGCCTGATTGTGTTTTTATTATTTAAATACCATTTTGAAAAAAGCGACAAGCTCTTCTAGGCACTACAGTGACTCTCATATAGATCAATTCTTTTATTTTCAACGCATTCATTATTTAGTTCATTATCTAATAGGGCCTCACAGGCAGCTTCAAGGCTATTAAATGAGTGCTGGCCAGTCGTACATGCAGCATTACCAAGTTCATAAGAAAAATCTTCAGCAACCGCTGGATCAACAGATTGAGTTTGCAGTTGAGACTGTTCCCAAGGCATGTGGTTTTTCCCACAGCCAACAAATAGTAGAGATAATGTAATGATAGTTAAAATCTTCATGACCTTATAAATACAATACTTATGCCAAGCGAACCCATATAAAATCAACCACTTACAAAGGGCTAAATGCCTAATGTTTTTACGGCCGCCATCGTTTTAACGTTCAGGCTGAATGTTCTTATTTAGTTCAGATGGACAAATGTCCTGACTCGCCTTAAATTTATAGTATGAAGTTATTTATTTTATTTTTGATGTTCTCCGTCCACGCCTTTGCCTTTCGACTAACACCGATTGTTGCGGAGTTTTACCCAGACA
Source organism: Bacteriovoracaceae bacterium (assembly GCA_023954595.1). Classification (GTDB taxonomy): domain Bacteria; phylum Bdellovibrionota; class Bacteriovoracia; order Bacteriovoracales; family Bacteriovoracaceae; genus UBA845. Next base: position 4,926 of record JAGSHJ010000183.1, read on the forward strand.
AGAAAGTTAAGGCACGCACCTTCAAAGTGACAAATCCTACAGAGAAGGAAATAACTTTAGAAGCAAAGGTTCTCTCAAGGGATATAAGTGAAGATGGTAAAGAAATAAGAGAGAAGACTTCCGACTTTTTGGTCTATCCTCCACAGATGGTACTAGGCCCTGGAAAAACCAGAAGTATTCGAGTTAGCTTTTCTGGTAAATTTAACAACAAACAAGAACAAGCGTATAGACTGCTAGTGGCCCAGCTACCAGTAAATCTTGATGCGGATAAAAGAGGAAGTGGCGTAAAGCTTAACTTTCTATTTAAGTATGTTGCTTCAATCTATGTCGTTCCAAAGAATGCAAATCCAAATCTCAAGGTAGAATCCCTTACAAGAAAAGGTGATTTACTTGAACTCAATATTGAAAATAAAGGTAAACGTCACTCACTTTTAAGACATTATAAGCTAGTCTTAAAGCAAGGTGAAAAGTCCGTTGATATTGATTTTAGCAGTGAAGCCTTCAAAGATAGAGGCTCATTAAATCTTTTAGCGGGAAAGAACGTAAAGTTCACTATTAAGGCTCCTAAACAATTAGGAAGCGGTAAATTAAAAGCAGCTTTAATTAAGCTATAAAGCACTCTCTACAGTTATTGTAACTGAGTCTCTGTAGCTGCCTGCAACCTTCCCCTCAACACTGCCAAGAGTTATTGAAACTGATGTTCTGTCACCTGCGTCTCCTGTAGCGGAAGGGCTAGTTTTAACCAATACAGGACTTGAACTTGAACCTGCTAGATCCACAGAGCTGCCATCGATTAGCGCACTATAATCAACAAAAAAGTTTCCAGCATTGTGTTGAAGTTTTCCATTATTAAGTGAGCTAAACTTGAGGTTGTATCCATCACTTGCTTTAACCACAATATCAAAACTTAGCCGCTCAGAGGTTTCCATAATTCCAAAATCCAAAATCTGAGATGTATCGTTTGGATCATGTGGAGCACCAGAATCGACAAGAGACAAACTAATTATTTCAGGGACAAGGTAGTTGAAGTTCATTGTAGTGGTGTCTGCTAAGTAGTAAGTATTTCTCCAATTATAATATAGGTTCACAATATAAGTATCTGAGTACATTCCAGACTCTTGAATAGTTCCTGGAAGGGTTAAATCCACATAGGCCTGTTCAGTTAGAGTATTCTCTCCATTGACTTTAAAACGGCCAGTAATCAGGTCATTATCGTTACTAGTATCTTGAGTATCTTTTAGAATATTTTTCTTTTTTTCGTCTGTGTAGATTTGAAAATCAAGAGTCTCTAAACCATTAAAGA
>JAGSHJ010000500.1 GCA_023954595.1 Bacteriovoracaceae bacterium
GATCTTCTTGAATGTTCTCTGTCTTCAGGTTTGAGCTCTCAACCTGCCATGCAGTTAGGTCAGATGATGACATTTGGAAGTCCATTAATAAACTTCCAAAGCTCAAACACCACTCTATGTAATGATTGTTTTCAAAAAGCTCATGACGTTCAAAGCAATGGTGATTTTCATCGAAAAAAAGAAAAGGCTAAAAAATTAGTTCAAGATCAACTTGCTGCCAAGGCAGCAGCTAAATCTCTTGAAGCACTTAAGCACCATGCCCAGACCATGTTTGATATGGAATCTTTAACTCCAAGCGGGCAAGGTAGCAATTATTGCCAGAGCCAGCTTTCTCAATCTTTAAGCGATAAAACTTGCTCTGGCCAAATAAGCGAAAAACAGTTTCAAGATCGTTTGTCATTGTCCCTTTCAGAGGCAGGACTTGCAGAGTCTAGTGATCCTGGTGATATCGCGCAATCAGTTTTAAATAGTATTAATCCTAAGAATAGGCCAGGGAACACTTGTACTAGAAAAGACTTTGCTCGGCAGAAAAAAATTGATTTCGATTTGCCCCAAAATATTAAATATAAATCAGCTCTAAAGACCCTCTTAGATGACGTTTCGGTAAGATCTGAAGTTGCTTCCATATTCACTCAGGAAAACTGTGAAAATCCGGGTGATAAGAGCTTTGTGGATGCTTATTCTGAAAAAATAGCACAGGCTGCATGGGATGAGTTGTCCCCTTTAATTAAAGAGGAAATACGAGTAGGAAGCTCCACCAATATTTTTGAAGGAGTATGTTCAAAGGCGACAGGCTTTTTTAGTAAAAAAATATGTGGTGATGATGGAGAACTTTTTGGACTTATGGCACAGCAAAACAAATTTGCTGCTTTAACCTACCAACAAGAGTTTCCTGAGCTAATTAATGATTCCTCCGCCCAGAACTTCTCAAATTTTGAGACATTCATGACAGATATGATCAAAAGTAATATCTCCAGTGCCTTCTATGTTCCTATGGAGATGAATCCCTACCTAAAAGTTGGTTTGAATGACTGGGAAGTTATGTGTGAGTCCCAGAAAAAATTGTCATCGGGCAAAGATATAACGGCCTCAGTTTTTGGAGACCTTCTAGATGTAGGTAATGGATATATGGGTGATCCTGTTATAGACAAATTTAACCAAAATGAGTGCAATAAAATCGCAACACAGTTTAGTGAATCTATTTGTTCTGACCCTGAACTTCTCTCTAACGACCCTCGGGACACTGAGAAGAACCTCGCCGAAATAGAGAGAATAAAATCTAACATTCTTAAAAACGATGAGGTTGACGGGTTTGCAATGAACAGCGTTGTCTGTGAAGTCAAAGCAAATGCAAGACAACTTGGAGATGATACAAATACTTCTCAAAGTAGCCCTATCTCAACTCAAGACTTATTGGCCGGTGGCCTAGATTTTGACAACTACTCAGGCTGTTCAGACGAGACAAGGACCTTTCAGGCTGCAAGCTTAGGGCTGCCTCTTATTGATGAGAAGGGGCAAAAAAACTTTGTATATGTTCCAACAAAGGAAAGTTATAAGGCCCAAAGAAGTAGTATGCTTAAGACTGCAGCATCTACATTTAAAAACTCCGCTTCAAATAAAATCAAAATGGCCTTGGAAAATAAGGAGCAGGTTGCAAGTAGCCCATCTAAAAGAGTTGTTAAAAAAATTCCTGCAAAATCATCCACCACTAGACAAGCTCAGGCCATGCCTGTTAGCCGCATCTCACAAACAACGACTTCTACTTTTGAAGGGGAGCGTAACATCGCATCTAACCCAACTTCTAGTAACACAGAGGACTGTGGAGCTGATTGTATAAAGCATAGCCCTGTCTCAAGTCGAATTGTGATGTCAGATTTTGAAAAGAAATTTGCAATGTCACCTAACTCGAAGGCCGTGGTTGCAGCTCCTTCAAATGATGAAAGAACTAAAAAACTATTCGAAGAAATTCTTTCAGGAAAATTGGATAATAATGAACTTGAACAGATGAAAAAAGAAAATCTGGCCCTGAAAGAAGAAATTGGAAAAGTTAAAGATAAACTTGCAAGTGAAGAAGTTCCAACGAGGGTATTAGACTCAAACGGCAATGATAGAACTTCATATATTCCTGAGCCGGCGAAAAGTTCTGC
>JAGSHJ010000452.1 GCA_023954595.1 Bacteriovoracaceae bacterium
ACAATCCATTTGAGAGAAGATAGAAGGCATATTCAAGACCCAGATGTTCCTGCGGTAAAGCTTGTAACTCAAAGATATGGTAAACCACTGAATCTAGAGTTAGGTGTGGATCCGGGCATTATTGATATCGCCATAGAAGCAAAGCCTGATTGGATTTGCGTAGTTCCTGAGAAAAGAGAAGAAAGAACCACCGAGGGTGGGCTTAATTTAAAAGACGAAGATCAGTACAATAAGGTTAAGGCCGCTTGCGAGAAGTTTAAAAAGCAAATCCCAGGCGTCAAAATATCTCTATTTGTTGAAGCAGACAGAGAAACATTACAAAAGTGTGTCGACCTAGGAGTTGACGCAGTAGAGATTCATACAGGTGATTATGCTCGTGCCTTCTTGGAGGAGAATCCAATTGATGAATACTTGGCCCGCTTTAAGTCGGAGAAAGAATTTATCGAGTCAAATGGCCTAGGTTATCATGCTGGACATGGACTTACTGATGAAAGTTTAAAACCACTTGCCGAGCAAAAACTTTTTGCGGAATATAATATAGGGCACTGGATTATTTGTGATGCGGTTTTTGCTGGTCTTGATGCATCCGTGAAGAAGTTAGGCACAATTTTAGAAAAAAATAAATAAGTGGAGTTCCAATGAGGATTGTCGACATAAAAGAAATGAAAGAAATCGAGCGTCTAGCACAAGAAGAGTGCGGATTTGAAGAGCGTCTCATCGTTGAGAACGTTGGCTCTAAAGGCGCAAGCATAATAGAGAGCAAGATTCTTTCAAGGTTCCAATCAAGTGAGCTTATCTTTCTAATTGGACGCGGCAATAATGGTGCTGACGGACTTGCAGTAGCAAGACACGTTACAAGTTTAGGCCACAATGCTCGTGCATTTCTATTCTTTGGCGAAGACAGCACAAGTGATGAGTTAAAAGCACAGTTGAAAATGGCCAAGGCATTTGGCGTAAAAGTTAATCTTATTGAAGATATCGATCAATTGGTGAGCTATTGTTCGCAAGTATCAGGCAATATTATTTTTGTAGATGCAATCTTTGGAACAGGCGTACGCTTGCCAATGTCGAACTTTCTCTATGAAGTTGTAGACTTCGTAAATAACAATAGCTCCTACACTATCTCAATCGATATCCCCTCTGGTGTTGAAGGTGATACTGGATTTATTCAAGGTAAAGCTATAAGTGCAGATCTTACCCTAGCTGTAGGACTTCCTAAACAAGGCTACTATGAGGCCGACGGCGTTCGTCTTGTGGGGGATGTCGAAGTTATGCGAGTTGGCTTTCCAAGAGAGCTCCTTACTAGTGGGAACAAGTTTTTATTAAACGTTGAAGACGTCGTGGATCCATCTAGTAAAAGAGATAAATTTGCTGATAAAAAAGTTTTTGGTCATACATTGTGCCTTGGAGGATCTCATGGTCTAACCGGAGCACTTGTAATGGCATCTCAGGCCGCCCTTAAAACGGGCGCAGGGGTTGTTACCGCTGCAACTTGGGAACCTCAGTACCAAGAGATGATGGATAGGCTGATCCCTGAAGTGATGACTGGATACCTTCCACTTGATATTTCCAAATGGCCACGACTTATAAAAGATCTAAATAAGTACTCATCTGTTGTTATAGGGCCTGGGCTTGCACGCTCTACTAGAGCAAGAAGACTAACTTTGGAAGTTCTAAACAATTTTGACGGACCAGTAGTTCTAGATGCAGATGCAATCAATGTATTAAAACTAGAAGAAGATAAAAACGTATTCACACTTAGAAATGCTCCAACTGTACTAACTCCACACTTTGGAGAGTTTTCACGCTTTTGCAATATTGACTATGCAGATCTTGAAAGACGTCCTGTTCAGCATTTACAAAACTTGGTTGAGCAGATTAATTGCTCCGTTATACTTAAAGGCCCTTGTACTTACATGGGATTAAGTGATGGCAATGTTTTCTTCAACTATCATCCAAATGATGGCATGGCGACAGGCGGTGTAGGTGATGTTCTAGCTGGAATACTTGCAGGCCTGCTTGGTCAGGAGCCTGAGTTAAAGGATAAAAATATATCACTTAGCGAGCGTTATAAAGTATTTAATCAAACTGTAGGTCTTGGTGTCCTTGCTCATACGATGTCAGGTCATTTTGCGGCCGAGAAGATTGGTGTGCGTGCAATGACCGCATCATCATTGATCGATTGCTTTTCAAAAACCTTTCAAGAGTTGGAAGGTCAAATTGATAAGATTATTTACGGAGAATAACTTTGTCTGAAAAACTAGTTAGAGAGTGGAAAAAGGTCTTTGTCGGTGATTTAGGCTATATTGCCCATGAGCTGAAAGAAACGGTTAAACCAAAGGCCCTAATCTTTTTAGATGCGCCTATGGGGGCAGGTAAGACTACTTTTGCTAAAAAATTTATAAGCGATGATGAGACTTTCAGTCCAAGTTACGCTGTACTATCAGAGACTCACAGTGTTTTGCATGCTGACTTTTATAGATTAAAGGATGCTGAGGAGATTTATCATCTAGAGCTTCCTCTATATTTAGAAGATAAGAGTTATTTTCTTGTTGAATGGGGTAGACCTTACTTAAATACTCTACTAAAAGAGCTCCCAGAAGACTTTGAGGTCTTTAGCATGAAGATCCACGTAAATTCAGAGACTCAGAAAGAGGATGATG
>JAGSHJ010000520.1 GCA_023954595.1 Bacteriovoracaceae bacterium
AGATGGAATGGAAAGAGCTGACCTTCTAAAAATTAACGGTGGTATTTTCACCGGTCAAGGTAAGGCCATCAATGATAACGCTGCCGATGACGTAAGAGTTTTTGTTGTGGGTAACCCTTGTAACACAAACTGCCTTATAGCTATGAATGCAGCTCCAAAAGTATCTAATGATCGTTTCTACGCCATGACGACTCTTGATGAGAACAGAGCAAAAACTCAACTTGCTCAAAAAGCTGGAGTTGACGTTGCTTCAGTAACGAATATGACAATTTGGGGTAACCACTCAGCAACTCAATACCCTGACTTTCATAACGCACAAATCAATGGCAAGCCAGCTCCAGAGTCTATCTCTGATTCAGCATGGCTTGAAAATGACTTCATCTCTACTGTTCAAAAACGTGGTGCTGCTATTATTAAAGCAAGAGGACTTTCTTCTGCTGCCTCAGCTGCCAACGCAGTAGTTGATGGGATCTGGAACCTAACTCACGATACTCCTGCTGGACAAACATACTCAATGTGTCTTTGTTCAAATGGACAGTACGGAGTAGACGAAGGCCTAATCTTCTCTTACCCATGCCGTACAGAAGGTGGAAAGCTTGTAGTTGATGAGTCTTGGAAGCATGGAGAATTTGGAACTGAGAAGTTCAACACCACTCTTAACGAGCTTCGTACAGAACGCGATACAGTTAAAGAGATGGGGTTAATCTAAAAAAACGAATGGGGGCCCTAGGTATTCTAGGGCCTATTTTTTCCTAAATATTAGGATGACCAAAAAAGAAGCGATGATACTTTGGACTACGGTAGTGAAAGGTATAATCAGCTGACGCTTTATAAAACAAATCACCAATCAGATCTTTTCTCACAAAAAACGAATTAACCCCTTTTTCATCGCAACCCACGAGGCAATAGCCTTTTTCATGGGCCAATTCAGTCAAAGCACGGAGTGAGGCTCCGTAGTTGCGGTTACCTTGATACATATGCTGTGGGTTGTAAGGCATTATCCAAGATGTTTCAGCCGGTACACTTGCATTGTACTCTACGCAACAAACTCTTGGCTTATATTGAGATAAGATTTTTTCCCAAACATAAAAATCATTTCCGTCTATATCAACAGTTAAGAAATCGAAGTCAACGGGGGCACCTGCAGACTCAATGATTGAATTGATATTATCTACGGTGATAAATTGATTCTCAATTTGAATTGGATAACTAGAAAAGTGTTTTTTGGCCGTCTCTACATGTTCAGGGGAGCCTTCTATCCAAAGACCTTTCCACCCTTTCTTTTCCAGAAGATAGCGGCAATTGTTTTCAGTTCCATCTTCAATTCCAAACTCTACAAAGAACTTGTTAGTTGTTCCGATTCTATTGAAGATTTCTTCGAGGATTCCGTCTTCTCCATTTTGAGAAAAGGTCTTTGATTCAAAGTGATTAAGTATGAGGGGAGATTCATCCTTCTTTCTATTTTCTAAACTTATATGTGAGTCCAGCTTTATCTTATTAAACCAGGCAATAAAGCGTCTAAGGCCTCTTTGTTTAGACATCCAATAAAAAAGCATGATGAAGCTATTCCACTTTTTGATAAGTTTCCTTTTTTTAGAGAGGCGGCGGTCTGAGAAAGGGAGCAAAGAGATCGAAGCATCTTCCATCAATGGCAATCTTCTGAGCGCTACCGTTGATCCTCTTTAATTTATAACTACCAGTATTAAACAATTCTCTGCCACTGTCCTTAAGAAAGTTATCTTCAAGACCGGAAGCTTTGACATTTTTTTGTATGATCGAATTTACTTCTCCGCCTTTAATATCAAACTCCTCAACGGACTCTTCAATAATGCCATAAACCATGGCCAACTTATTTCTTTGAAGGTTCCACTGTGCAGTGGAGGCAGGAATAAATTCATTAAAGG
>JAGSHJ010000408.1 GCA_023954595.1 Bacteriovoracaceae bacterium
ATTCAGAATATTGCCAAGTTCCGAGTGGTTATCATCAAAAGCTTTTGCATGTGTGAAATATCCAAAAAGTAGCAAAAGGGAAATAATTATTGATTTATTCATAATGTTTATATATAAACATTTATAAACTTAAAGCAAGTAAAATATTATGAAATCTTCTGAATCTAAAAATTATAAAAAAATGGTTAAGACACTTGCCGACCCTAGAATTCAAGTCTGGCGCACTGTTATGGAAGTCTTTCAGAGTGTATTTGACCAACTTGAAACTCAACTAAATGAACAGGGCGTGCATATGTCGCGCTTTCAGATCCTGTTTTTCCTTTATTTTGAAGGTCCAATGTCTGCCTCAGAGCTCGCGAGATGTCTTTTAGTTACTAGAGGCAATATTTCAACTTTCATTCGAAGACTTGATGATGATGGACAAATAGAAATCTGTCCATCTAGCCCTAGTGATGCAAGGCCTAGATATTGCCTTACAAAAGAAGCAATTGAGCTATTTGAAGAACTTTTCGTTAAGCACACAAAGCTTGTCAAAAAATTGGTGCCTGGACTTGGCGAATCATTAAAAGAGAAGTTAGAGAAATTGTAGGCGGTGTCACGCACCGCCTATTTTAGTTTAGGCCGGAGCTCTTCCTGATCTAGGATGTCTAACTTTTGGGGTCGGTCTGTGACTTATTCCTATGTATGCCGCACCAAGAACTAGGCCATAGACCAAGTGACCAATTAAGCTGCCCATTGCTACTGAACGCATCCCAGGCTCTGTGAGTGGGGCAAATGCAGCCATGTCCAGCATGATTGGCATTAGAATTAATCCACCTAAGACCCACCAAACTGCACCGTAGAAGGCACCCCATCCAGTTGCATTTTTGTAGGTTGTTAGTTTCTTATTAAATAGAGCACCAAAGATGGCACCAATTACGATACTGTTAAATAAATGGTAAACCCAGCCTACAAACAAACTTGTTGATCCAACAACCATTGCCACCATTTTCATCATAGGCATTTCACCTCCATCTGGGGTTGGGGCATTCATAATTGTCATGAGAATTCCAAAAACGGCACCAGCTATTAGACCGGCAACAATCCCTGTTCCTACTTTTGATTGCATAACTTCCTCCTTGAAGATTTCTTGCTTAAACTCTTTATAAAGTTTGCGCGCTTTTTAAGAATATAAGCAAAACTAAGGCCAAGTATTAATCCGTAAAGGAGATGCCCTGCCAGACTAGCAATTGCGAGGGGTCTTAATTCTGAATAAATGATAGGCCCAAAAATGTGATTACCTAAAAAGACAGGCATTAAGATTAAACCACCACTGATCCACCAGACGACTCCATAGAGGGAGCCACAAATTAAACCGGACTTGTAGGTTTTAAGTTTTGGGCCATAGACCATTCCAAACATTGCTCCAATTATGGATGCGTTAAATAGGTGATATAGCCAGCCATAGAAAAGTGTTTCCTGGCCTATTACCATAGCAACCATCTTCATCATCAGAATCTTTTCACCATGTTCATTTGGCACAGAAATAACGCTCATTAGAACACCAAAAGCAACGCCAGCTATTAATCCCGCTAAAACTCCATTTATTATTTTACTCTTCACTGAAGTGCCTAATTAATTTTAGCTTCTGGGTAGAAGGTATTGAGGGCAAAAAAGAAACCTGTTAGACACTTCTGAGACTGGCTCTGACATACAAGCTCCTTTTTATCTTTGTCCCATCTGAGTAGAAACTTTTCTCCACCGGCCTCGAAGGTCTTCTCACCTGTTTTACCCGCCAAACTTGCCATGGGGACAATTAATTGCTTATTTAAGAGGATAGACCACTCTTTGGAATGGTATTTAGACGAAGTATGATCAATTGGGAAGTAGGTCTTATTCTCCTTCTCATAACCACTGTAAGGGTCTTCATTATAATCTCTGGTATAGCCAGTCTTTCGTGATAACACTACTGCGTCGGGATTTTCCAGCAGATAATTTTGAAGATTTACATGACTGGCCGGAAGTGGAGTCATTGGTGTTCCTTTGTACCTTCCTGAAATTGCTTTCAACTCTAATTGGGACCAAAGGCTATTGGTTTGCCTGTCGTATAATAGCACATCACTTTGATAGAGCAGCCCTGACACTCCAAACTCCAAATCTCTCCCGCCATACTCAGAGGAAAAAACTATTCCACTTCCACAGAGAGGGCAATAAGTTACAACAATGTTGAACTCTGAAATATTGTCATTTACCACCTCATGCCAATTTAAAATAGAAACTGGATAGGCCTTCTTCTCACCGCCGACTTCAATCACTAAAGCACGCTCTTTATTACCCCAAACCTTCTTGGCAACGCGAGACTCAATGAACTTGGGTTCATCAATAGAGGGGATGCCATCTCTTGGTGGCCCACCACTCAGTATCTTGTCCACCGGAATTAAAGGATTGTCTAATTTAAAACCATTTATTGTTTTTGTGGCGGAGATTAGAAAAAGGGTTAAAGCAATGACTATAAAGTTTTTCATTCAATTGAAAAATGCATTTCACATGCCAAGTAATACCTATGCTTTCATATCGATTAAACCTATGTTTCAGATTGCTCTAAAGGTTTTAGAATTTCTACTATGGAACACCGATATAGAGAAATACGAAATAAAACCACTTCATTATGCTCTCCACTAGAGATAGAGGACATGCTTGTTCAAAGTTGTCCCGATGTCAGCCCTCCAAAGTGGCACTTGGCTCACACGACCTGGTTTTTTGAGAAGTTCGTCCTTCAAGAAAATCTTCCAAGTTATCGCGTATTCAATGAGAAGTTTAATTACTTATTCAACTCCTACTATAAAACTGTGGGTAATCACTGGAATCGATTAGACCGGTCAAAATTAAGCCGTCCCACTGTTAAAGAGGTGAGGGAGTATAGAGAGTATGTTGATGAATGTATGATTGAGTATTTTAACGGACAAATTTCTCCGGCGACCCAATCAGTAATAGAAATAGGTCTTCAACATGAACAGCAACATCAAGAGCTTCTACTTATGGATATTAAGCATATTCTATCTTTGAATCCTATAAGCGCTGTATATGAAAAAACATGTACGCATGAGTCCATCAATCATGTGCCAGAAAATCGCTGGTACATGATTAAAGG
>JAGSHJ010000019.1 GCA_023954595.1 Bacteriovoracaceae bacterium
AATGGAAATCAGGTAACAACTTATGAGCCTAAGAAGCTTGCTCACCACGAACCGAGCATGGCCTCAACACAGATTTATCACTTTTTGAAAAAAGAACTAGCTCTTTAATTTATTCAAATTTTTCATCATACCAAGGCGCCCTGTTCTCTCCAGTGGCGTCCCTTTAAACTTTTTTCGATATTGACGATTGGACATGAGTTCAAGCTCATCTAGTATTAATTTAGGATTTCTTTCAAAGAATTGTATCCAGTCTACTTCCTCGGATGCTTCTACCCTTTTTATAGGTTTATTATTCCAAGGACAGACTTCTTGGCAAATGTCACAACCAAAAACCTCATTACTGCTTGTTGGATAACCTTTTGGAGCATCGGCCTCTTTAAACATCTCTATAGTGTAAGTACTAATACACTTAGAAGCATCCACAATCTTATTGTCTATAATTGCATTGGTGGGACAACTGTCAATACAGGCAGTACACGTTCCACAGTGATCAGGCTCGACGGTTGTTTTCGTTGGAAGCCCTAGCTTTTGATTAAGTAAAAGTGTACCAATGATAAAGTAGCTGCCATGTTTTTTACTTATAAGCATACTATTTTTGCCAAACCAACCAAGGCCTGCTCGGTAGGCCAGATCTCTTTCAAGTACTGGTTGAGCATCAATAGAGTAGAAGGTTTTAAGTTCATCAAGCTCTTCAGAGAGTTTATCAGATACTTTGTCTAGCTTCTCTCTTATCCAATGATGGTAGTCCATCCCCTCAAATCCCGTGACATATGAGGCGATCTTTAATGGGCTATTCTTTTGCTCTAATCTCTTTTTTTCAGAAGTATATTCAAATAGAAAAACCAACGCTGACTTGAATTCAGGAAAAACTTCCTTAAGATCTCTTCGCAGGTCTTTCCTGTGATCACTTAGATAGTTGAGATCTCCATGTAGACCTTTATCGGTCCACTCTTGGAAGTGATTCCAGGTCAATGGGGAGGAGGCCTCTGTATAGCCCCACTCCACAATTTGAATTTGTTTTAAAAAATCTTCAGAGAGATTCAGAAGACTCATAGATCGGTATCGATAATCTCAATTGCTCCAGTAGGACACTTGTTTACGCATTCCATATCTTTGGTGCAACGATCAGCTGTTTCAACATTGATGCGAGTTTCATTATTTTCACCCTCAACAGTCCATATATTATGTGGACAAACCTGAACACAGTTCTGGCAAGAGGCACAAACTGAAGTGTCTAAAATGATTCTCCCCCCAGGAATTTCTTGCTGGAGGGTTTCAGACTTTCCCTTAAGACTCTCTTTTTTGGATTCGTTTGGGACTTCTTTTATGATCTCAAGGCGCACACTATTTGAGCTCCCCTGCTTGAAGAACTTACCATCTCCATGAGTAATAACAACTTTGTCACCGGTAGCAACAAGGTTTCTCTCTTTAAGAGTATCAATCATCTGCTCTTGTAGTGTTGCAAGGTCCTCTTCATTTTCTTCAAAATAAAATGGACTAATTCCCCAATACAGAGTCATTTTTCTCATAACTTGTTTTGAGTTAGTACAACCTAGAACTCTGACCTTTGGGCGAAACCTGCTCATCTTCAAACAAGAGTTACCACTTTGAGTAACACTTACAACCCACTTTGCTTTTGTCTTTTCAGCAATGATTGAGGCCGCAACTTGAATTGATGCAGACACACTGTATAGATCCATATGTCTTAGAAGTGGACGCTCTTTAGGAAGCTTTTCGGCCTCTTCAACGATATTATCCATCATCTTCACAGCTTCAACAGGATATTGTCCTGCAGCTGACTCTCCACTTAGCATGACAGCATCAGTACCGTCCCAAATAGCGTTAGCAACATCATTTGCCTCAGCTCTAGTTGGGCGTGAATTTGTTGTCATACTCTCAAGCATTTGGGTTGCTGTAATAACAGGGACACCTTCCTCATTACATAGACCAATAAGACGTTTTTGAATAGTTGGAACATGGTGGTTTCCAACCTCAACACCCATATCACCTCTAGCAATCATGACCATATCAGTGACTTTCATAATCTCTCTGATATTTTCTACGGCCTCAGGCTTTTCAATTTTTGAAATAATTGGAGTGTGTTTTTTAAGTTTGTGTAGAAGATATTTAACTTCTTGTACTTCTTCCGCCTTTCTAACAAAACTAAGTGCAAAGAAATCAACATCTTGCTTAAGGCCAAACATAAGATCTTGGCGATCTTTGTCAGTAAATGCAGGTGCTGAAACATTTACATTGGGTAGGTTTATACCCTTATTGGATTTTAACATCCCTCCGATAACAATTTTGATTTTTAAAACATCCCGATCTTTTTCGATAGCATGTGCTTCCATTAATCCATCATCAAAAAGTATATGGGCACCAGCATGGGCGTCTTTTACGAGGTCCTTATAAACAGTTGGGATAAATCTATTTTTGTACTCAGGGTACTTTTCTTGAACATCGCTTTGTCCTATTACCCACTCCTCGCCTTCTTTAAGCTCTAGTGGTTCTTCGAGCTTATCAACTCTAATTTTAGGTCCTTGAAGGTCACAAAGAACCCCTACTTCCCAGCCAACATTTTTACTGGCCTGACGAATATTTGCAATTGTTTGGGCATGGCCTTCATGAGTGCCATGACTCATGTTAATTCTTGCAACGTTCATTCCTGCACGGATTAGTTTTTCCAGCATCTCGACGGTGCTCGAACTTGGACCTATGGTGGCGATGATTTTTGCTCTTCGAGTCATACTCTTTCCTTGATTGTAGTTCAGTAATAACTTATCACATGAACGAACAACAAGTTAAGAGATTATGCCTTTTGCAAATGATTGAATTGCTCTAGTTCTCTTTGCTTATTCTTGAATGCATTTTGAAGTTGGCTAATACGACCTTCGTACTGAGTGATCAACCTTTCTCGCTCGGTTTCACTAGACATTTTTAGTCTCATTAGCTCTCTTTCAAAGAACTTGTTGTTATGGTCAATTATATCTTGGTATTTGGTTCTTTCACTTTTTAGTTCGTTTTCGTACTTAAAAGTAAGCTCTTTAGTTTTTGCCTCGTTATTTATACGAGTTTCATTCATTTTTCTGTCAAAGTCATTTCTAAGGTTATCCAACCTTTTTGTAAGTCTATTTTCATTACTTTCTGCAATGCTTCTTATGTTTGCCTTCTCAATTTCGGCCTCTTTTTGAAGCTCTCTACGTTGTCGATCAATTTCTTGTGATGCATTGGCATTAACTTGTTTAATTTTGTTATGCATTTGAAGCTTAAGCTCTTCGTTCTTTGACTGCATTGCTTCAAGTTTCTCTTCATACTTATCAGTCAGCTTCTCTATTTTTTCATTTTGAGACGCTCTAAGAAACTTTTCTTGAAAAGCGTTTTGCTCATGAAGCTTCTCACTTAGTTCACGCTTTTCCTTGTTCATTTCTTCGCGTACGGCCTTAAGGGACAGATCACTTCTCTCAATTGCATCTGTCATGCTTTTATTAAAGTTCTCTTTTAGGCTCTCAATTTTCTTACTTGCAGTATTTCGCTCTGCTTTAAGAGTTTGATTTTCAGCTTCACTTTTAAATCGCATAGCAACTTCGTGCTCTTGGTTTGCAGCTTGAAGCTTTCTCTTATCATTTAAACGCTCTTTAATATTAAGAGCTGTTAACTCCCTAGCGTCTTGCACTCTTGCATCAGCAGCTTCGATACTCATGTTTCGATAAGTATCTTGAAAGTTTTCACGTGCCTTACCCATTTCTGTTTCGAAATTGCGAGTAAGCCTGTTTCTTTGATCAATATAGTTTTTGGATCTTAGTCTTTTTTGAGTTTCAACTTCCGCTCGTTGATCTTCTCTCAGTTTTCCTTGAAGGCTTCCAGCACCGATACCTGCTGCTTTGTGCTTCATTTCAAGTTGCTCAATGTCACGGTGATGTTCTTTTTCCTGCTTCATCATCTCGTTTCGAAGTGTTTCATTCTGATTTTTTATTTCAGACTTCTGTGCTTCGTTAATTCTATCAATAGCAAGCTTATTCTGATCACTTACACTTTTGATTTTAAGTGCAGCATCTTGATTTACTTTATTCAAGTTGTCGCGTGTCTTCTCTCTTAGAAATTCACTTTCTTCTTCCCTGGCCGTTCTAATTTTTGCAACATCTCTTGTTACACGATCTTTAAGTTCGTTACGCTTGCCAACTTCATCTCTGTAGACTTTATTGAGCTCACGTTCCTGCTCTTGAATAAGCTGTCTTTTTTCTGAATCGAGCTTCTCTTGAACGTTTTTTGAGTTTCCAAGTGCACTCTCTTTATATTCAGCAACTTTAGCTTCAGATTCGGCCAATACGGACTTAACACGCGCATCTGCATTGTCTTTAATTTGAGTTCTAATTTGCGAGTCAGTAGATTTACTGTCTGCTAGGGCGTGATCATATTCTTTTTTGATATCTGAAATTTTCTGATTCCAGTTTTTGAGTCTTTCACGAGAATTGGCCGTAACCTCTTTCTGCTTTTCAAGTGTAGAGGTTTCGTATTCCTTATTTTTCTCTTTAAGTGCTTGTTTTTGTGAAGCCTGTAGATTTTCATAGCGATCTTCAAAGTTCTTTTCAAGATCAAGCTTCTTCTCTGTGAAGTTTTTAGAGTTTTCGGCCAATTGATGCTCTTTGGCCTTCTGAATATCCTCCAACGTCGTTTTATGAGAACGATTAGTGTTGTCCAGATCTCTTTGGAAGAGTTCTCTTTGTCTACTAAGTCTTTGGGTATAATCTACGCCGTTCATTCTAAACCTCACATGGGCATCCTGCCCTGTATGATTGTAACATGTTTAGATTAGCTGGGGGTTCGGGTAAATTTTTCTGATTCTCCAAGAAAGGAGGAAAAACTTACCCGAAATTAAGATTTATTTATTCGATAGTTCTTCGTCAATTAGCTCTTTGAACATTTCAAAAGGTTGAGCACCTTGAAGAAGCTTACCATTTACAAAGAAAGTTGGCGTTGACTTAACACCTAGGTCCTTACCTTGTTGGATGTCTTTTTCAACCATACTCATAAACTTTCCGCCATCAAGACACTTCGTGAACTCCCCTTCATTTACACCAACAGACTTGGCCGATGCAATAAGGTCAGCTCTTCCAAGTTTACTTTGATCAGCAAAGAACTTGTCATGCATTTTCCAGAAGTTCTCAGGCTTTTGCTCCCATGCACATAAGGCCGCATTAGCTGCCAATTTTGCTTGAGAATGAAATGGTAGTGGATATTGCTTAAATACAATCCTTACTTTATTACCGTACTCTTTCTTTACTTGCTCTACAGTTTCAGCAGCCTTTGAACAGTATGGACACTGGAAATCACTGAATTCAACAATAGTTACAGGAGCGTTCTCTGGGCCCATAGTTGGAGCTTTACCAATCTCCACATCAAAGGAAGGTCTTCTAGGCTTATCAAGATAAACTTCAATTCCTGCACCTTTAGTCTTCTTACCTAGCCAGCTCTCGACTGCTTCTTTCTTCTTCTCAGCAATCAGGTAGCCTCTAATTCTTTCTTTAATCTGAGCGTTAACTTGCTCCTTAGGGATGTTTTTCTCTTTAACAAAGTTTGTAATGTCAGACTCACTAACCTTTACATTTTTTGCTATATGCTTATCCATGTACTCGTCGTTTGTAAGACCTTTCTTTGCTGGGTCTTGAGCCATCAATTTTTCAATAATCAAAGATTTTAATTTATTCATCTTTGTTTCAAAGATTTTCTTCTCTAAATCGTAAAGATCAGACTCAATACCTTTATTAAGTTCATCGTTAGTAATTTCAACTTTGCCAACTTTCGCAGCAACACCCTCTGTTGGAGCTTTTAGAAATTTATAATTAGGTTTTGATGTTCCGTTGTCACACGAGAATAGAAACGCTGCGCCAATAAACGCGGCCAAAATAGGTTTTAGCATTGGTCACTCCTTTTTAAAGTAATACTTGAGAAAGGATACATTAAGACGCCAAGCTGAGCAAAAACAATTAAATCTAAGACATTCTTACCTGAGAGATAAACTCTTGATACGTTGCATTTGTTTCTAACAAACTATCGTGAGAGCCCACTCCATCGAGTCTACCGTCTTTCATCACAAGTATTTGATTTGCCTGAACGATGGTTTCAACTCTATGAGCAACTATGACAGTGAGTGAATTTTGTTGGATCAAAAGTACAAGCTTTCTCAAGGCCTCTTCTAATTCGGAATCTAGTCCAGAAGAAATCTCGTCAAAAAGAACTATTGGTTTTTTCAGGTAACAGGAACGCAGTGCTGATATAAGTTGTTTCTGCCCCATAGAGAGATCTTTAGCATTTACCATTTCTTCAGGATCAATCCCCCATTTACCCAAGTAAGGAATACGATTTTTAACTTCTTCCCAAAATGCTTGAAATTCTTCATCACTACCTTTTCCAAAAGTAATGTTGAATTTTAAGTTCTCACTAAAGACATGTGAATCCTGGCTTACAATACTAACCTGTCTTTTATATTGTGCCATACCAGTCACGTTGTCGCCGCGAAACTCAATGTCAGAATGCTCAAGACGCTCAATTTCTATCAATGAGTCACTGGCCAGAATATCAGTGGAGAGAATCTTTAAAAACGTCGACTTTCCAGAACCCGACATGCCAACGATGCCTACGAGCTCTCCACTTTTAGCGTGCAATTCAACATCCTTTAACTCGAAGCTTTTCTCGCTTTCAGACTTGGCCGGATATACAAAGCTATTAACCTTGATGGACAATGCTTTAAAGTCCTCTATAACTTGTTCTTTTTCGTCCTCACCAGAGTGTGGCAGAGTATCCAAGTCTTTATTAAACTCAAAGATACGATCCATACCAGTCTTGGCCCTTTGAATACCAGAGATCTTTGATGCAATTTCTTTTATGGGTGTAATAGAGCGTTGAATGAGATCAATAATAGCTGCAATGATCGCCATCTCAACAATGTTTGAGTATGGAAAAACGATAACCAGTAACGCCAAAAGGATCGGAAACAAACTCTCAGCAATTGCAAAGTAACTTGCATCCCAGATGTTGGCAGTTAGTTGTTTTTTCAAAAAATCTTCAAACGCCACTTTAGACTTTGTAGAAGCAAAGTTGTCATTTGGTGTGTGGAAGGTATGCCTTAGGCCTGCAGAGATATTGGCAACTGATCTATTTAGGTGTCCTGTGGACTTTCTTACGGCCATGTAGACTTTACCCATCTGCTTACTACCAATGATCAAGGCCGCGCAGACAAGTACTTCAGCGATAATTAAGGCCACACCGGATACTGTATTCAACCTTACAAAACTTACTAAGCTTGAAATGATAAAAGCAAAATCGATAAAGATTTTAAATGAACCAGAACTTACCATTTCAATAACTGCTTCAGTGTCATTGAGAATACGAGCGATAACCTCGCCCATAGGATAATTATGAGAACTAAATTTGCCCTTACCTATAGAGTCATATGCTAATATCCACTTTTTATAACTCTTAGAACGTATATGTTGGAGGAGCTTTTGAATGTATCGGTTAATTCCTAGTTGATATACAACTGATGCGAGATACTCTCCCACATACAGCCCACCCAAAGACCATACAATGGGCATGATGCTTTTCTCGGCATCAAAGCTATCATAAAGTTCAGAGACAATAATCGGCGTGTAGTAGCCCAGCACCGAAGCGGTCACTAATGCAAGCAAGATGAAAAAGATCAGAATCTTGCTATGTGGAATGTAGATGTAATCAAACCATCTGTTTTTTAAAATATTCACTAGTCAAACTTTCCTTTTCCAACAACTCTTTTCTTTGCCCACTCTCTCTGATTCCAACACCCTTCTCAATGTAAATAACCCAGTCACACGCCTTTACAGTACTCAAGCGATGAGAGGTTAAGATAAAAGTTTTACTTTTTAGCCTCGGATCATTTTTGAGGGTGTTAATAATTTGTTGTTCCAATATTAAATCGACTGATGAGAAAGGATCATCCCAAAGAATAAAATCAACATCACTTACTAAGCTTCTAATTAATGCAATTCTTTTTGCCTGACCACCGGAGACTTTTTTACCATTCTCTCCCACTTCCAGATTTAGAACTTCTTCAATTGTAGGTGCCAAAAGATCCAGCCCAAACTCACGTAAGCATTTCTTAGCGAGGTCAACTTTTTCCTCACTGACATCAACACCTAAAAATATGTTCTCGCCAATGGTGTCATTGTAGAGATAAGGCTCTTGGCGAATATAAGAATAGTTCAACTCATTAAAGCGCAGAAGCTCTGCGACCTTGTCAATTAGATACGACTTGCCGGAGCCTGTATCACCAATGATCACGCTCCATGCGTTAGGTTGTAGATTGACTTCAACCTCACTCCCCCAAAAAGGAAGTTTAAGGCTTTCAAGGTTGTCGTATTTTTTATACCAAGGCTCTTGAATATTTTGATCTAAGCTCTTTACTAGCTTTTTAATTCTTCCCCATGCTGCATATCCTTGGCTTGTAACAATTCCGATCCAGGATAAAAATAATAACGGCTCTAAGATAAGATACAAGAAACCAGAGAAGAAGATTAGGTCAGTTCCCGCAAGGCCTTGCTGTTTCACTATTAGAGCGGCCCAAATTAGAGAAGCCCCCACCCCAAGCTTAACTAATGGAAAAGATACGACTCTTCCTAAACTTGAAATAAAGAAGTAACGAAGCTCTACTCCCGAGTACTGTCTAAATAGTTCGTAAAAAGAATTCTCAGAGTGAAAATTCTTTATAGTTTTTTTTGCAGAATAGCTTTCAATGACAAAGTTTTGAACTTCAGCGTATGCGTCCATATTCTTTCTTGCGAAAGGTTGGAAGACGACAACTAGGATGCTGAACAGAACAACACAAACAACAAGGGGTGCAAAGGCCACAAGGAAGGCCTCGTTAAACTCTTTTATCTTTGGAATAAATATTATTGCAGCGATAATAATGTTTCCCACTTGTAGAAGTGCAAATCCAATAAATCCCCTTAGGCGATTAAAGTCATTCACAAGAGTCTGGAAAAGATCACCATCACTAAAGTCAGCATATGTCTTAGGCATGGCCTTTTCTAATCTTTGCATCATTTCAAGTCTCAGGTTCTTCTGTTGAACCCTTGCCGGGTAGAAGAATAAAAGTCTCGAAAAGGTTCTAAAGAATAAAATGGCAAATGCAAGATAGAAGAACTTTGATAACTCAATATCTTTTAACTGGTCAGACATAACCTTGTCACCGAGGTCCTTAGCAAGGCCTGGCAGCACACTTTGAAAGTGATGAAGGTAGTAAAGGCAAAAAAGTGCCCCAATATAGTAATACCAATATTCAATTGAGTGGGCACAAACCCATGGAATAAACTTTCGATGCAACCTTGAAATCATCCAAGGAATTTAGCAAAACTTTAGTCATTAGCCAAAGAACGGTTTGTTATTTTTTTTGAATACAGCACTTTGCGCTCGCCATCCTCTAGTCCTATCAGGGATAGCTCCAAACCGGTTGATATTTCAGTGATTTTAATAAAACCTAAGCGACTCTTTGCAAAAACGGCCAACTCTTCATTAACATCTCGCAACTGCCCCCCAGCACCTGAAACAAACTGGTCAATACCATTGACCTTACCTTCATAAGACAGATGGTGATCATGCCCAGCAACATAAACATTTGCATAACTCATTGCATACTGAAGGAACAGATTAAGTGGAAAGTAAGGGCTTTTGTGTTTTCCTGAACTCTTGGCAGGATGATGTCCAAGCAATACCTTTTGTTTACAGGAGTTCATTTTCAATTTAGCAAACCACCACAACTGTTGAACTTTATAGTCTGTGGTGTTCATTACTGGGAAGCAAACATCATTTAATTTAACCATGTAATAGTGAGATGGATAATGCAGGCGCTTATGCTTTTTTGCTATTTCAATCCAGGCATCCACATTGCCATGATAGTCATGATTACCCATCATTAAAAACATATCTCTATCTTTTAAGATGTCTTTATAAACATCTAAAAATAGCTCTTGGGCCATTGGATCATCGGCAGACTTCAACCCTTTCGGGTAGATGATATCTCCCAGGTAAAAATATGTTTTGCAGTCTTCTTCTTTTAGAAGTTTTGCGACTTGTTTTTGCTCATTAGTTCCCGTGCCTGCATCTCCAAACAGACATGCACTTACAGGTCCTTTTATCTCTAAATTTATTTCATTATTTTTTACACAGGCACTTAAAAATAGAAGAGAAAATAAAACAAAAATACGCACGCGACTCCTTTATGACTTGCCGCAATGCTAGCAGAAAAAAAATTGACTATGCAAGGATTAATGAAGTAACTTACCGATACTTGATTAGAATTGGTCGTATAGCTCAGTGGGAGAGCACTTCGTTGACATCGAAGGGGTCGCAAGTTCAATCCTTGCTACGACCACCATTTCCTTTATAACCCCTATTATTTATTATCTGTTGTTCCTGATTGATCAGGTTCTTTTTGTTTCAATTGATCACGTTTTCGTTTAAGTCTCTCTCTCAATAGTCTTTTATTTCTTTCCTGATCAATAAGCCTTTTCTTTAAATGTTCTTTTCTTTCTAAGAAATTATTGGGCGTAGAGCTCTGCTTCTTTCTAATTGAATTTAGTGCCTCATCTCGATGCTTTTTTAGTTCTTTTCTCTGTTCTGTGCGCTTTTTAAGAATTAACTTTTTGTTTGGTTTAAGCTGTTCAGTTTTTTTATGCCACCTTTCAAGCTTAACAGCTCTAGTCTCCTTAAAATTTTGCCAACGAAGCTCATCTCTTTTCCACTTTCTACGCTTCTTAAGAAGCTCACTTCTAACCTGTGCCCTAGAGCTACTAAAACTCTCTAGGCCTTGTTTTTCTTTCATGTTCCAGTCAATATTCTTTTGAAACTTATAACGCTGGATGGCCGTGAATACCCTGTCTTTCTCTACTACAATGGTTTGATTTGCTTCAACTATATCTGCTTGATCCGCATTTTTAATTTCAACCTTTCCCTCATTGACACTCAAATAGACATCTTTATCTTCTTCATCAAGACTTACCAAAAATTTTGTACCTCTAACACCCATTGAAGTAGCACCTGTTGTTATCACCGCACTCTCATTGTCAGACTTCTGCAATATTTCAGACACGATGGTTCCATACTTGATGAAGATTCTTGCTGGTGCCTCAAGCTCTTGCCCGCCTTCGAATTTATAAGGCAAGGAATCGACTCTCACTATACTTTCAGGCTCTATCTTGTGCCTGGAATGCTGACCAATCTTAAGAATTAAAAATGAATTTGCTTTGGTGTGAAGGGTCTCCCCTTCCTCTACTAAGTCTCCCTTAGAAAGGATCCTTTCAACAGATTTTTCATCTATGGCAAGAACAGAGCCTTTTGAAAACAGAACCTCTATTTCCTGACAAAAGCTTGAAAGAGAAAATAACAAAGTAAGCAGTAAGATATTTAGGTTTTTCATACTTTTGATTGTAGAGGAAAAACGGCCTACTGCTTATTTTGGGAATAAATTTCTTCTTAATTAAAACTTCAGAGAATAACCAACGCCTGAGCTTTCTTCCATATCGCCGTCTTTTTTCTTTCTCTTAAAGAAAACTTCCCAACGATCATTTAGCGCATAATCAACTTTGGCCTTGTCCGAGTAATGATTATAGGAAACATTAAGGCTCCTATACTTGAAGGCAACCTGGCCTGTGGCAATTGGAAGTGCCGCGGCGATTGTTGTCTTGTAACTTCCAACCGAATTTTCAACCTTAGTCCTGACCTTGTTGAGAACCTCTTTGGTTTTCTCTTCAACAATCTCATAGGACATTAAAGCTTCCTTCGTTCGATCGAACATACTATCTTGGATTTCATCTTGCTCCGATTCAGAACAAAAAACGCTCTTCAATCCGAGCAGGGTAAACATAATGCAAAGAACTATTTTCAAAGTAAAAAACTCCCTTTTTTATAGATTCAAGTTCATCATATAACGCGTCCGGCGTTGATTCAAACAGGTAAAATACTACGGTGATTTTTATAGGAATAAAAAAAGGCGGGTTGAACCCGCCTTATATGTAAAAGGTTGTAAGATTTCTTACACTTATCTAGCCTAAAAACTTAAACATAATTAATGCTAGAGCTGTTGGAAACAAGGCCGACTTTAATAGTCCGAGTGGACTAATTCCATCTTCTCCAAAGTTTCCTTTCAAGATTCCAAAACCAGCTGGGTTTGGAGCATTTGCAATTACAGTCAAACCACCACCAGCAACAGCACCGGCAACAAGGTAGTATTTTTGATCTGCAGTTAATTCAACTAAGGAACCTAGATAAGTTAAAGCAGCGTTATCCGTAATCCCCGTTAAGGCAGTTGAACCTAGATAAAGAGGTAGTGAATCTAGGGATGCAAGTAAAGGCTGTAGCCACCACTTTTGCATAGCACCTAGGACAACCAATCCACCTAAGAAGAAACCTACTAGAAGCGATTCTTTAAGTTTAACAGGATCTTGGTATTCTTTAGTAACTGTAGTGAAGCCTAGGAAGAATAAGAAAACTCCAAGGAACACCACCATGTGGTGAGCTGTTAGTACAGTCAATGCCAAGAAGATAATATGAGTAGCTGTAATCCACCAAGTTGGGTGCATGTGCTCAGGGTTTTCAGCTCTTAAACTAAAGTCTCCAGTAAGCTCTTTTCTGTTTAAGAAAGCAATTACCATTGTACCTAATACAACAGAGATGGCTGCTTTATAACCAAAATTCATAAGCATGTGACTGAAACCCCAACCCCACTTTCCAGCAACCATAAGAACCGGAGGTGCGGCAAAGTGTGAAAGAGTTCCACCAATTGAAATGTTTACAAATAGAAGTCCCAAAGTTGCGTACTTAAACTTGTCCGACATTTCTGGCTTAGAGTAAAAGTTCTTTTGAAGAATCAAGGCCGTAACTGTCATTGCAGCAGGCTCAGTGATGAATGATCCAAGAAGTGGTCCAATAATCATTGTAGAAATGAAGAAGGCCATCTTTTTAGAAACACCTGGTATCAACCTTGAAAAGCCAACGATGATTTGTTCCGCAAATTTAATAACAGGCCTTGTTCCGGCCATTGCCATAATTACGAAAACGAATGCAGGCTCTGTGAAGTTTATTCCTTCCAGATAATTTACTGCGGCCGTCCCACCTTCAGTTGCTGTAATAGCAAGTACTAGAGCAGCGGCCCAAAGTCCGAAGACTGCCTCAACTTCGCCTAAAAAGTGAAAAAATTCCGCACCGATAGAACCGGCAGGATATTTGTGTGAGATTTGTTCGAACCTTTTGACCAAAAACGTATGAATTACGGCCAGTGCGAACAACACTGTAGCTAAGATTTCCATCCCAGTTGGATTCATCCTTTAACCCCTTGGATAATAGATTAATAATATTAGCTATAGTGTAAACGAGATTTCAGATATTTCTACATAAAATGTGGCTAAGCGTCGCCATCATCTCCAATTGAACCAACTGGACACGCTTCCATTTGCTCAACGCACAATTCAATCTCTTCCTCGGTTCCTGGCTGCTTCTTGATGAAAGCATTACCATCCTCGTCCTCGCCAAAGAACTCTGGAGCACCATTATAACAAACGTTACAAGCGATACACCCTTCTCCGTTCTCGTCGTCTGGGTCAGTGCAATAAAATTTACCCGCCACGTTATCTGGGTGTTTCATATCTTTATTTGCCATATAGGTTCTCCATTCATTCTATAGACTTTAATAATCGGTCTTTATTTAATATATTACGTTGAAATTTGTTATATAGCTAAAAAAGGATAATTTGTATATGAAAGAAAAATCTATAGAGCTTGCAAAGGCCTGGGCGAACAATACTTATTTTGACGAAAATGATCGCTTAGAAATATCCACCCTTCTTGAGAATTTGACTGAGAACGAGACTGAAATTACAGAGCGTTTTCACAAGGACCTAGAGTTTGGCACCGGTGGCCTTAGATCAATTCTTGGTATGGGAAGCAATAGAATGAACAAATACAACGTACGCAAGGCCACTCAGGCCATGGCAAATGTTGTAAAGGAGTCTTTTTCAGGAAACCTGGCCGCAGCGGTTAGTTATGACTGCAGACAGTTCTCTGATGAATTTGCTAAAGAAGTTTGTATGGTTTTCGCAGCAAACGGAATTAAAGCTTATATCTTTACCGAGCTCACCCCTACTCCAATGCTTTCTTATGCTGTTAGGTACTATAACTGTAAAGCAGGGGTTATGGTCACAGCAAGTCACAATCCAAAACAGTATAATGGATTCAAAGCATATTGGGACGACGGTGCTCAAGTAACACCTCCGGAAGATTCAATGGTTATTGATGCCTATAATAAGATTTCAAACTGGGAAGATGTTAAATCCACTGACTTTGACCAAGCAGTTAAAGATGGAATGATTGAATGGATTGGTGAAGAAGTAAATGAGAGCTTCTACCAAGAAGTTGAAAAAGCAATGGTTCAGCCAGAACTAGCAAGAGACAAGGGCGACCAAGCGAGCTTCATCTACACACCTCTTCACGGAACAGGCTACATTCCATGTAAAACTGCAAGTGAGAGATTAGGGTATAAAAACTTTCACATAGTTGAAGAACAAGCTGTCTTTGATTCAAGCTTTTCAACTGTCGAAACAACACCTAACCCAGAAGACCCAAAAGCGTTAAAGTTTGCAGTTGATAGAATGCTTAAAGAGAATATTGACGTTGCATATGGAACTGATCCTGATGGCGACAGACTAGGTGTTGTTGTTAATCACAAAAGCGCTCCAGTATATCTGAATGGAAATCAACTAGCATTCTTGATGCTTTACTACCTATTCGAGCAACACAAACTTCGTGAAACTCTACCAAAGAAGCCTTTAGTTCTAAAAAGTATTGTGACAAGTGATCTTCAAACAACAATCGCTGAACACTTCGGTGGAGAAGTAAAAGACACTCTTACCGGCTTTAAGTGGATGGCAGCAGCTTGGAGAGAGCTAGAAAAGCAAGGAACAGACTACTCCTTCTTTTTTGCGTCTGAGGAGTCTTTTGGATATATGCCAAGAAACCACGTACGTGACAAAGATGCTGTAACAGCAATGCTTTTAATGAATGAGATCACTCTTCATTACAAGTTAAAGGGCATGACACTTGTTGATGCTCTGGATGAGATCTATGACAAACTAGGCTACGCTCAAGAGAGTTTAATTGCCCTGAATTATGAAGGACTTGAGGGACAAGCTAAGATCGCCCGCATCATGGATCACTTTAGAAAC
This sequence comes from Bacteriovoracaceae bacterium, assembly GCA_023954595.1. Taxonomy (GTDB): domain Bacteria; phylum Bdellovibrionota; class Bacteriovoracia; order Bacteriovoracales; family Bacteriovoracaceae; genus UBA845. The sequence goes on from JAGSHJ010000019.1 coordinate 15,246, forward strand.
GAGCATGGTATGCACGTTGGAACTGAGAAGATCAAAGTTTTTAAAGATTATAAGATTTCCAAGGCAATCAATCTCCTTACACAAGAAGAGTCATCAATAGACATGACTCAAAGTAATGTTCTGGGTTTTGAATTTGAATCAGGCAATCAACTCTACATCAGACCTTCGGGCACAGAGCCAAAGATTAAATTCTACACAATGGTCAAAGTTCAAGAAGGAGATCTTGAGACAAAGAAAGACCTTGCTCAAAAACAAATTGATCTAATAGAAAATTTCATAATGGGAACTGTAGAAACAATATGAGAAGTGATTTAGGCCTTGTTCTTTTAAGTGGTGGCATGGACTCTTTAGTTTGTGCTGCCGTCGCAAATCAAAGTCATGATAAGCTTGCTTTTCTACACCTAAGCTATGGCCAGAAGACTTCCAAGAAAGAAAAGAGCTGCTTTGATAAAATCGCAGATTTCTACAAAGTAGATAGCAGTCTTCGAAAAACGGTTGATATGAGCTTTCTTTCTCAAATCGGAGGAAGCTCCTTAACTGATGATAAACTAGAAGTCACAGACTACAAGGGAGACTCAGAAGAGATACCTTCAAGTTATGTTCCCTTTAGAAATGCACACATTATTTCAATGGCCGTATCCTGGGCCGAGGTAATTGGTGCCAAGAAGATCTACATTGGTGCAAATTACGAAGACTCACCTGGTTATCCAGATTGCAGACCAGAATATTACGAAGCTTTTAATAAGCTAATTAAAGCTGGGACTGCTGCAGGAGACATTGAACTAGTAACACCAGTTCTTATGGATAAGAAAAAAGATATTGTAAAAAAAGCAATTGATTTGAAGGCCCCACTGGAGCTTACTTGGTCTTGTTATAAGAATGAGGATGAAGCTTGTGGTGTTTGCGACTCTTGTGCTTTAAGGCTTAGAGGCTTTAAAGAAGCAAATACTAAAGACCCTATTCCCTACTCAAACTAAAAAAGGCCGTCTCTTAGCAAAGACGGCCTTGAATACTTATATTCTTAAAATATATTATTTAGAAACTTGAAGTCCAAGAATAGCAAATTCTTTATCGCTAAAAGATGCAAGGTCGATGCTCTCACCTGTAGCTTCTAAAACTTCAGCCTCTACCAGGTCTTGATCTGCCAAAAGATCTTCTTTAAGTAAAGAAAGTGCTGGTTGATCTTCAAGCTCAGCTTGTCCTGCTAGAACTTCAATCGAATCGTTCTGAAGACCTTCATAGTATCTTCCCTGATCAGCTATAAGAACAACAATAGTTGTAGTTACTGCAGCTGCACCAGCGCCTGCCGCAAATCCGGCCCCTGTTGAAATTCCTACAACTGTTCCTGCAGCACTTCCTGCAATAGAGAGCCATTGCATATCCGAATTACCTATTCGTACAGCGGAAGCATTAAGAGAATATAGAGTTGATGCTAGTAGAATTGTACTTAGAGTTTTTTTCATGTTGGGGTTCCTTTGTTTTAAGTCTTAAATAATATTTTTTCGTTAGGGTGATAGAGTTTTATCATAAAAGATAACGCAACACAGAACAGCAATATATTAGGTGTAAATATTATAGACTTAAAAATTAGGTAGAACTACGTCACTTGAAGAGTGACCATTTCAAGTAAACACTTCTAAAGTGAAATAAAAACTCAATAAAAGACAACCTCAATGACGAAGAGCTCTTCTTGGTTAAGCTTTCTGCCTTTATACTTACGAGCATTCACGATTTTAGCATTGCTAGAATTAAGTTTAATATCTGAAAGCTATCTCTGGATCGATTTTACCAAGTGTTTCCTTTGAAACTAAAAAGC
>JAGSHJ010000028.1 GCA_023954595.1 Bacteriovoracaceae bacterium
ACTCCAGTGAAAATGAGTTTAGATCTAGGAAGTTCTTTGAATCTCAAAGAGATCAAATTACTCCAAACTTTCAGAATGCTGTTTATAGTGAAAGAATTCCGCTTTCTGAATACTCTAGACAGAGAAGAGCAAGCACGGATGTTCCATTGAGCGAAGTTAAAAAGTTTAACCTTGAAATTGATAAAGTATTTCTTCAAACTGTAAAAAGTGACGAGGTCGACGATCAATTTGTTCAAGAGTATGTACAACATGTGAATAAAAACTCTGGTTCAATCGAGCACCTAATTGTTTATGAGTCCGGCATGCCAAAAGCGATACGTGTTCCAGACCCACAAAGGCCTGGTCAATATCTTGAACACCCTATTAAAGGCGAAATGGTATCCACTATAATTAAACAGGTTGAAGAAGACGAAAAAGAGTCATATGCATTATTTAATATGGTGAACTTTGGAGACTCTCTAGTGGACTACATGGCCCACATTGAATCTAAAGAGAGTGAACTAACAACTCTTGCGGCAATGAATCATCGATTAAAAGAAATGAAGAGCTTGGAGAAATAATAAAAAGTGAAATTGGTTCCAATAGCCATCGTTATACCTATGAATCCAGATGGGCAAGTCTGGTTTCAAAGAAGACACAGCAGTGACTCTCTTAATGGGAAATTAGAATTTCCTGGTGGCAAAATAGAGCCCCAGGAGTCTCCAGTTCAAGCGGCCGTCCGTGAGCTAAAAGAAGAGACAGGTGTAGAGGCCTTGATTGGTGAGCTCTCACTTTTAAAAATCTACAATCACAGCTATCCCGATATTAACGTCAACCTGTTTACTTTTATCTTGAGAGAGCACTCTAATGACTTTAATGAAGATGGCTGGTTTGAGTTAAATAAGAACTGGCGAGAAGAGCTCTCTGACCAAATTCCAGCTGCAAATTGGCCAATTCTGGCGGACTTAATTGGTTTATAGCTAAGTTGTTGAAATACTTAAACTTTAGGAAGTTTAGATGCATATTTGTTGTTTAGTGTTATAATATGTACTAGAAATGCGTCTGACTGATTTCAGTTAAAAGGAGAATTCGCATAGAGCCCCCATCGAGTAGTTTTAATCAATTTAGAGAACTTCTAACCAATCCATCTATTTATGTAGTCTTTTTAAGGAGTGCCAAGTGAGCGCTGAGGTACAAGATATAGCTGTCTTTGTGACGGGTGTTTTTCTGTCCGCGTTTTTCTCAGGATCTGAGGCTGCGTTGATATCCATTCCAGCTAAGCGAGTAAAACAGCTTATGGAAGAGGGTGGTCCAAGGGCCAAGGCCTTTAATTTTCTTGCTGAAAAACCAAGTGAAATTCTTACCACCATCTTAATCGGTAACAACTTTGTGAATATTTTTGTAGCCTCACTGGCCACAACTATTGCGCAAACGTATTTGGAAAGTGATGCTATCTCTTATGCTGTCGGAATTACTACATTACTGATTCTAATCTTCGGTGAGATCATTCCAAAAACTTTTGCTAGAAATCACTCTGAACGTTTAGCACTACCAATCATTAGAATTTTGCAGGTTTGTTATTTCATTATGTATCCTGCTGTTCGCTTCTTTATGGTTATCATTGAGGCCGTTCTTGGAAAGAATGCTCAATTGAGTGAGAAGCTTGTTACTAAAGATGATATTGAATTCATGGTAAATGAAGCTGAAAAAGAGCGATCCATTGATTCTAAGCAAATTGACCTTTTAAACTCCATTTTGGAATTTCCTACTATTAAAGTAAAAGACATCATGGTTCCTAGAAACCAGGTGCATGCTATAAAAAAAGATGCAACTTACGACGAAGTTTTATCTCTTGTAAGAGAGGTGGCCCACAGTCGTTACCCAGTCTTTGATGAAGACCTTGACTCTACAATAGGCTTTTTACACGTAAAGGATCTCTCATTTGTTGATATTAACCAAAGAGAGAGCTTTGATGTTGATAAGCTTGTTAATGAGCCTTTCTTTGTTTACGAACATATGAAAATTCAGGCCGTTTTTGACCATATGAACCGTAAAAAAGTTCACTTGGCATTAGTCAAAGATGAGAATGGGTTAGTTGTAGGTATTGTGACTCTTGAGGACATCATGGAGGAAATCTTTGGTGAGATCCAAGATGAGCACGATGAAGATGATGACGGTATTCCTAAAATCGCTCAAAACCACTTGGATGAAGGTCTAAAGGTTCCAGGCGGTATTTCTCTTCGAGACTTATATAATGAGTACGATATAAAAATTCCTCTCAACGACAACTACTCAACACTTCGTGGATTTCTATTGGATATGTTGGGTAATAACTTTCCAAAAGAGGGGAATATTCTTTTCTGGGAAGGCCTATCCTTCAAGCTATTAAAAGTAGAAGAGAATGAAATCGAAGAAGTTGAAATAGAAAGTACTGATGGTGAGAAGCACATTATCAAAAAAGATGATGAGGATGAAGAGCTTGAACACCAGATGGCCGATGATATTGAACCTTCGGCCTACTCCGCAAAGTAATCTACTTTAGCGGTTTTATAGAAACATCACCTAAAACTCGTGCACGGCAGGACAATCTTATTGTCCTTGCTTCGAGTGAACCCGGACCATTTCTTTTTTCATAGTTCTCACTAATTGCTTCTATTGTATCTCTTTCTATTGCAGAGGCCGGTTTAAGGTTTTCTGCTCCCTCAGTAATCTCTATACGACATGCCCCACAAGAACCCGCAAGACACCCATGAGGTAGTTTTTCGCCTTGGTTGTCCAGTGCGTCAAATAGGATTTCTCCTTCTTCTAGCTCAAATTTCAAATTTTTATGCATTAATGACACTGTGGGCATATAACTTTTATCCTCGTAGTTTTATAAAGGGGCGAAAATATTTAATATAAAAATTGTACCTCGATTAGAGATATATTCAAGGAGATACACAATGTTCAGTTTCGAGAAGCTCTATTCTATGGGTCATGAAGAAGTAGTCTTTTTCAGTGAGCCCTCTTGTAACCTAAAGGCCATTGTGGCCATTCACGACACAACTCTTGGTCCTGCCCTTGGTGGTACTAGAATGTGGCCATACGCCTCTGAAGCTGAGGCCCTAGAAGACGTTCTACGTCTATCTAGAGGGATGACGTATAAAGCCGCTGTTTCTGGATTAAACCTTGGTGGTGGTAAGGCCGTAATTATCGGTGATCCAAAGAAAGACAAATCAGAAGCGTTATTCAGAGCATACGGAAGATATCTTGAGTCTTTGAACGGAAGATATATTTCAGCTGAAGATGTAAATATTAGTGTTCATGACATTGACCATATCTACACTGAAACAAACTACGTTTGTGGTGTTGATAAGGCACATGGCGGTTCAGGTAACCCAGCTCCATACACGGCCCTTGGTGTATTCAGAGGTATCCAGGCAAGTGCGTTTAAAACTTGGGGTAACAGAACTCTAAAAGATAAAGTAATTGCACTTCAAGGTGTTGGATCTGTTGGAACTGAGCTTGCTCGTTTAATCACAGAAGATGGTGGAAAGATTATCTTCACTGACATTAGCGAAGAAAATGTTCAACGTTTCAAAAATGAATTTCCAAACGCAGAGTACGTTGCTCCTGAGGGAATATATGACGTAAATATGGACATCTATGCACCATGTGCATTGGGTGCAACCATCAATGACGACACAATCAACAGAATTAAATGTAAAATCGTTGCAGGTGCTGCAAATAACCAACTTGCAGAAGATCGTCACGGGCAAGAGCTTAAAGATAAAGGCATTCTTTATGCTCCAGACTATTTGATCAATGCTGGTGGCCTTATGAACGTATCCATTGAGTTTGAAGGTTGGAACGATGTTAAGTCTAGAAGAATGGTTGATACTATTTTTGATACAACCCTAGATATTTTCAAAATTGCTGAAGATGAAAACATCCCTGTAAGCAAGGCGACTGACTTGTTGGCAGAGAGAAGACTTGATGCCATGAGAAAGATTCAAACAACTTACTTAGGCAAAGGTTCAGGTCACAGATTTCCAGGTTCAAAAGTTAGACATCACAAAATATAGAGTGTTAAATAAAGCCTCCGAATGGAGGCTTTTTTTATGAAATCAGATCGCTATACAACAATTATTAAAATTTTAGATTCGCTATATATGGAAGAGAGTAACCTCATGGCCAATCTCTCCAACACTGCGGCAGTGATTAAAGAATATCTGGGATTCTTCTGGGTAGGGTTTTATATCGTTGATGAAAAATCAAATCAATTAATTGTGGGGCCATATCAAGGGCCACTGGCATGCGGTAGAATTGAATATGGTAGAGGTGTTTGCGGTTCATCTTGGAAAGAGGCGAAAACATTGGTCGTAAAAGACGTTCATGAGTTTCCAGGACATATTTCTTGTTCGCCTTTATCTCAATCTGAAATTGTTGTACCAATCATTAAAGATGGAAAAGTTATGGCCGTTCTTGATATCGACCATGACAAGAAAGCAACATTTGATGAAGAAGACCAAAAGTATCTTGAAAGAATTTGCGACGAGATGGCAAAACTTTTCTAGTATTGAGGGGATACGTTCCCATTAGAATTACTTGGAAAAACCAACTCCAGGCCATCTAAATTTGTTACAGTAATAGTTTGCTCTTGTCTGTTATACCTTATCCGCTTGGCAGAGAGGATTTGAGTATTTTCACCTGCAATAACCCTACTTAACTCAACTGAACCAGATGAACTTTGTGGAAAAATCAAAATTTTATCATTACTTAAAACAAACATTTCTGTTTCAGAAGTTGCAATATCTATTGGGTTCAGTTGTTCAGACTGCACTTCAAAAATTTCTCTTTTCATCCTCGTTGAGTGCTCTGGCCTTTTGCCGTCAGGGTCTGCATGAAGATTGAAAACCTTAATCCATCCTTGTTGCTCACTTATTACATACAGCTCTTTTTGCTCATAATTGATACTGATGTTGGAAGCAAAGTCTAGCTGTTGGGATAGAAGTTTCCTTCGAGGAGCTAAATTTCCTCCAAAGGATATAGGGTAGGACAGCACTTCTCTAGAATCTTCCTGAGCATTTAAAACATAAACACGATCCTCATCAACTGATAGCTCTGTTGCAAGTGCATTGTTCAGCATGGTTTTTGAACCTGCCAGAAGATTTGTTTTTTGAGTTGATAGATTTTCTACGTAAACCATATTGTGGCCCGCGATTACCGAGTAGTCGGAAGATGCGTCTGAATTGATGTAGTTCAATTGTTGTTTAGACAGCTCGTAACACTCTAGGGGTGGAGTTATTGCTTGTGTAGCATCTCCATAATAGCGAGCACTCTCAAAACAGCTCTCAATTGTTACCTGTGAGAAACATACGGTGGTATAGAGCGTAAGTGTTGTTATTAGAGTTTTTTTCATCTGGTCCCTCTTAGGTCTAGAACAAAACCTGGATTTGTGCCAAATCCATTGTCGTCAGCGGTAGCATCACCCATTTTGAGTCCTGCGGGATTTTTATCCCGATAATCAATTGTGACTGTACATGTGCCATTGATAGCAATGACATTGCCTGAACAGTTGTCGGTGCCTAGTTGAAAAGCACCACCGTCACTTGTGGTTATTCGAACATTGAAACTTGCTTTTGTTGGTGCTGTTCCAATATTTTTAATAGTAAAAGTTTCTGATGCATCAGCGTTTGGATCCCCATAATCATAGGTTGTGACTAGAGTCGCTCCTGAGTTGTACCACTCAAACTGAGGGTAGCCATCATTGACTGTAATGCCTGTGGTGTTCGGTGGGGCGAAACTGAGAGTTGAGATTGGGTTACCAGCCAAATCCTCAATTGTACCTCCATTGAGTTCAATAGGAGAGTTGACCACAATTCCATTATCATCATAGTCAAGTCCACCAACGGTGTAGCGGTAGATGATTGACGAGGTAGAGCTGCCTGAATTGTATTGAGCATATAAAGCACTCGGGCCCACATCAAGTCCAACTCTTGATCCAACAACATTCACAGCCTCATCAAAGTTAGCGGTGAAGTCCATGTTTGAGTTAAAGGCGTAGTTTCCGTTTGCCGGTGCTGTGAGAGAACTTACATTTGGAGCAACTGTATCTTTTGTTACTGTGTTTGCTACTGATGTCGAATTGTTACCATAGGAATCGGTTGCTGTTACGGTGAAAGACTTTGCTCCCTCGGTGAGCCCTGTTGAATTAAATGTTCCTGATAGATTTGCACCATCACAAGACACACCAACTTGGCCTGCAGCACTAACACCATCAATTTTTAAGTCATAAGTTGCTGTGGCGTCATCACAAGTTCCATTGATTGCAAAAGTCGCTGAATCAGTCGCAATATTAATATAGCTACCATTGCCCGGAGTCGTCAGAACAGTATTTGGCCCAAGTGCATCAACGTAGACGCTTGGAAAGTTTGTGGAACTCAAGGCTAGGGTTGCATCATTCCCGTTGATGTCCTGTATAGTTGAACCCGCAAGAGCAATTGAGGCCGCTAGATCAATGCCATTGTCATCATTGTCGCCTGCGGCCACTGTGTAGTTGAAAATAAGTGTCGGTGTGCCAGTGCCTGATTGATAAGTGAAGCTTGGACTTGCGGCCATAGCTTCAAATGTTGCTGCAATACTCGGAGTTGCGCTAGCAACCGTTACGTTGTCATCAAAGGTGACTGACGCACTTATTGATTGTCCGTCTGTATAAGTATTCGCTGTAATCGTCACTGAGGTAATGGCCGGTCTTTGTCCGTCAACCAGCACTGAAGTTAAATTTGGGATGACGCTTGAGATGTCTAAATCTGCATTATTTCCACCAAGGTCTATTAGGGAGCCCCCGTTGAGGTCTATACTTGCAGAGCTTAGATCAATTCCATCGGTGTCCAAGTCTGTATTTTGAACTTGATACCTAAAAGTTAGAGCACTTGTTCCAGTACCACTTTGATAGCTTGCATATCTCGTTACTCCTCCAATATTTAGAGCAACACGTGGAGTGCCTGTTACATCAATAACCTCGTTAAAATTAAAAACAAAGTCTAGATTGTCCCCAATTGCATAGGTTGCATTGCTTGGAGGAGTAATTGATCCAACAGTTGGAATCAAGGCATCCACCTTCAAAAGGCTTGTATCAATGGCCGCTATGGCCGTTGTTATATCAAGGTTTGCATTAGTACCATTTTGGTTTTTAATTGTTCCGCTGTTGAGATTTAGCGTTGGGTTTAGAATAAGTCCGTCGTGATCCTCATCACCTGATTGTACTACGTATCTCATAACCAAGCTTGTACTTCCTGAGCCTGAATTGTAGTCAATATAAGTCAGTGCTGGGGAGAGGGTCGTCAACTCCATCACTAGCTGTGGCATACCTGTAATATCAACTTCATCATTAAAGGTCAGAGTGAAAAAGATCTCTTCACCAAGGTTGAAGTAGCCGTCAGCAGGAGCTGAGGGAATAACAATAGAAGTCACCGTGGGTAGAGGTGCATCTACAATTGCTCCATTTGTTCTGGGCGTGTAGAAAATAATAAACGCATCTTTTCCACCTGCGTCTTTTATCGTTCCACCATTTAGATCTATTAAATCTGCAACATCCACACCATCTTCATCCTCATTGCCAGAGTTTAAAGAGTGAGAAAACGTTAGGGTGTCTGTTCCTGTTCCGGATTGGTAGTCGGCGTACCTAGTAACTCCTCCCACATCGATTGCGACTCGTGGAGCTCCTGTGACATTCACTAGTTCAGTAAATTTATATGAGACTACTAAAGTATCCCCTGGGACATATGTCTTATCCGCTGGCGGAGTAAATGATAGAATATAAGGTTTGTCCCCATCAAGGTAGACATTGGGAGCGTTTTGAAGAGCGAAAGTTAAGGTCGCATTGTTACCTGTTGAGTCAACGATTGTGCCGCTATTTAAAAGTAGTGGTGGAGTGAGTGTGATACCGTCCATGTCCAAGTCTGTTGATAAGACAGTGTATCTAAATGCCAGGTTCGTTGTTCCACTTCCTCCTGTGTAATTTACATTTACAAGTGAGCCGCCAATGTTGACTTGCATTTGAGGCTGGCCTGTAACGTAGACCTTCTCATCAAACGTTGCCACAAATAGCATGCTCGCATCTAAAAGATAGGTGTTATCTAGAGGTGCTGTCACAGAGGTAATTGATGGGGCGGTATTATCTACAATCACTTCAGTCATGGTGGGAGCTGTGAATGCCAGTTCTGTTGCAACTACGGCAGTGCCATTGTTGAAAGTGACATTGCCTCCATTCAAGTCAAGAGAGCTCGATGAAAAACTAATTCCATCAGCATCATTGTCTGCGGCCTGAACTGTGTAGGTGAAGCTTAAAGTCTTAGTTCCGTCGCCGCCCACGTAGTCTGCATACCTTGTGGTTCCGCCGATATTAAGTGCCAACCTGGGAGTGCCAGTAACTGTTAAAATAAATGGGTGAGTGAGTGTGAAGTTAAGCTCGTCTGTATCGTTGTAGAGACCACCAACTGGTGCGGTTACATTAAACTTGTCTACTGCAGGCTTGTGTTCTGCGAACAGTCCTGTTGTCTCTTCCACGGGCTGCTCAAAACAGCTTGAAAGTATAAATGTTAATAATATAAAAAGTAATGATTTCATAAGCTTCCAGTGCTTTCATTTTACCTTCTTATCGGTACCGGCCAGCACAATCTTACTGATTTATTCGCTCTAAACCTTTTATTAGAGGCTTATTAGGTCATTCTGTTTGTTAGGCCTTTTTTAATATTTACGGGAGAGTGTTGAAGTGTCCAAATTAGTTGGCATACCTAAAAGGTCATTATTTCCTCATGCACGAATACTGGGCTTTTATTGTTAAGATAAAGTTTATGAAACTTTTGATCTTCACTTCTTTTCTAATTCTAAGTTCCTGCACTCAAAGAATTAAGGCACCAATAAACAGGATGATTTCCCCTGAGGCAATTGGACATGGGGCCGAGATTGAATACAAGCAGATGGGCTTTAGTGAAGGACTTCTCGATTTTTCGGGAAGTAAAACAGACAATGCTCTTACAATGGGCTCGGTTGCTAATAGAGAGCTGTATTTAGCACTTGGAGTCGCTCAGAAGGCGGATATATTTATTAGGATTCCAGAGCAATCAACAAGTCTTTTAGGTGTAAAGGTCCAAGTATTAGGAGAGCCTAGTAAAGGAAGAAGCGAGGGACATAAGCTCGCATTCTCCGTGGCAATGGGTGCAGAACGAGACAGTTTTGAGGGAACTTACGATGTTAAACTGAAGTCAAATGCTCAAGATTTCTCTTTGATCCATGGGTATAGGCTGAATTCGATGATTCTATTATACGACAGCATAACCTACAGTAAGTACAACTTCGAAGGCACTATAGAGAATGCAGGTCCAAGCTTCAGCTCGAATGAATTTGACTATACTGCCGAGAAAATTCTGGGTCTTCAGGGCGGTGTTGAAGTGGGTGGCAGTAGCTTTAAATTAAAACTAGAAATGGCATTTCAAAAAATATCTTGGACTCACACAGAGAGTAAAACCTATACCTCATTTGGGTACAGTCTAACCGCTGGATTTTAGGGAAACAATTGCCCTAATGAGCTTCTAATAGCTGCTTTATGTTAGAATTGTTGGTGTAAACCAAGGGTTTTAAATGAAGCTTATTCTTATCACAATTCTATTTTCAAATTTTGCATTGGCCATACTGGACTTTGAGGATGCTGCATATCCTGAATTGATGACTTCATCACGTGCTCTAGCAATGGGTAACGCTTACATGAATAAGGTGGATGATTCATGGTCTGCTTTTTATAATCCTGCGGGACTTGGCACTGTTAGAGGTGTCCAATTTCATCTAACTAACATTCACTTAGAAACCAATAACGGCTACCTTGATGTCACTGGCGGAAGTGGTAGCTTTCTAGATTCAACTAGCAATTATACGAAGGCCTTTAAAGCTGATGGACTGAGAGATCTTCTAGCTGATGATCCTGGGAAAATGTCACATGCTCGTGTGGCCTTATTTCCAAATATTACCTTCAGAGGTCTAACCCTAGGTTGGCTTTATTCTCAGCAAAATAGGGGACGCTTAAAAAGTGCAACAGCTGATTTTGAACTGGCCGAAAGAGTTGATTGGGGTCCAGTAATTGCGCTTAATCTGTCTTTATTTGGCGGGGTTGTGAAGTTTGGTATATCGGGTACTTATCTTACACGAAAGCAAATCCAAAAAGATTTTGGTGCAAGTGATCCAACGACCATCGATGAGGATGTAGATTATAAAAAAGGCTCAATGACTTACTTGGTAGCGGGAACAAGAATCACTCTTCCTGTGTTTATGCTACCAACTTTTTCTGTTGTATATAGAAACTCTTCCAATGGGCAGTGGTACGATACTGAATTAGGTGGTGCTCCAGATAAAATCCCTCAAACAATCGATGGAGGTTTCTCTATAACTCCATACACTGCCAGAAACGCAAGACTTCATTTAGAAGTGAACTACAAGGACATGGGAAACTTCTATGAAGATGTGGGGATGAAGAGAAAGCTTTTGGTCGGAATGGAGTTTGATTGGGCCAGAACCTTCTTTTTTCGCCTAGGAGCAGGTGATGGATGGGGCTCTGGTGGAATAGGTGTCAGAAATAAACGTTTTATATTTGATCTAACTACGTACGCTATTGAGGCCTCAAGAGAGTCAAATGCCTATAGAGAAGAAGAAGATAGAAGGTATGTTTTATCAATTGCTTCAGGATTTTAGGCCAGCATCGCTTTCAGATGTAATTATTTCAACATTTTAGGGCCTTTATAATTAAAAATGGCCAATAATGACAAGAGTTGTTAAAAACACCCTCAAACATTAGAGGGTGGAATTCACCCATATAACATTATTGGCAAGGCGACTCCAAAATGAAGAGAAAGAATCCATACGCGTCCTTTTTGGACGATCTAGAAAAACCGGCAAGATACATCGGTGGTGAGCACTTTATCTTACAAAAAGATTGGGACTCAATGATTGGTAAAGCAGCTCTATGCTTTCCCGATGTCTATGAGATAGGAATGAGCCATTTGGGCTTTAAGATTTTATATGAAGAAATAAATAAGCATGAAAACCTTTGTGCTGAACGCTGTTTTGCTCCATGGATCGATATGGAAAAGCAAATGAGAGAGCGTGAGTTGCCTTTGGTTTCTTTAGAGAACTTTCGTCCATTAAAGGAATTTGATGTTGTTGGCTTCTCTTTGCAATATGAAATGAGTTACACAAACATTTTAAACATGCTTGATCTAGGCGGAATTAGTGTTTGGCAAAAAGATAGAAAAGAAGAAGAGCCATTCGTAATCGCTGGTGGTCCTTGTGCGACTCACCCTGAGCCAATCGCTCCTTTTCTAGATTTTGTTTTAGTAGGTGATGGAGAGAAAATCTTCTCTCGTATCGTTCACTTTATTGGTGAAGCTAGAAACGCTGGTATGAAGCGTGAGCATATTTTATTTGAACTGGCTAAGTGGGATGGCATATATGTGCCAAGCTTTTATGAAACTGAGATCGATGAAGCTAGTCAGCTAGAAGTTGTAACAGGGCCTAAGCCTGAGTTCGAAGGTGAAATTGCCCCTCGAGTGAAACGCTACTTTGTTGATAGCTTAAAAGATTACCCTTTCCCTACAAAGTCACCTATTCCACACATGACAGCGATCTTTGATCGTTTCTCAGTGGAGTTAAGTCGAGGATGTACTGAAGGTTGTCGTTTCTGCCAGGCCGGAATGATCTATCGTCCGGTAAGAGAGAGAAAGCCAGTTGATGTAATGAACCTTGTTTTAGACGGGATTAAAAACGGTGGCTTCGATGAAGCGAGTTTGACTTGCTTGTCCACTGCGGATTATTCAGCGGTAACTCCTTTGGTTGTCGATCTTCTAGATAAGCTTGCAAAGGATCGTGCGACTCTTGGTATTAGTTCTCTAAGAGCTTATGGCCTGGATAACCGAGTTTTGGATAAGCTTGCCGAGGTAAGAAACACTTCTTTAACTTTTGCGCCAGAGGCCGGAAGTGAAAGAATGAGAAAGGTAATTAATAAAAACGTATCTGAACAAGATATGATGAATACTGCTAGAGAAGTCTTCAGCAGAGGTTGGAAGAAGATGAAGTTGTACTTCATGATAGGTCTTCCAACAGAAGAAGATGAAGATGTTATCGCCATTATGGAAACTGGGATGAAGGCACGCCAAGTGGCCCAGAAAGAGTGTGGAGTTAAAAATCCAAATATCACAATCTCTGCCTCTTCATTTGTTCCAAAGCCTCACACCCCATTTCAGTGGGCAAGTATGATTACTTTGGACGAGATCATTAGAAAGCAAAACCTTCTTAAGGACTATGCTGTTAAATATGGTCTTTCGTTTAGAAAACACTTCTCAAAAATATCTCACTTGGAAGGAATCGTCTCAAGAGGCGATAGAAGAGTTGGGAATATGATTTACAGGGCCTGGGAAAAAGGCTGTCGTTTTGATGGATGGGATGAAACATTTGATTATGACAAATGGATGGAGTCTCTTGAAGAAACAGGTATTGAACCAAAATATATGCTTGGCACTATCCCTGTAATGTCTAGACTTCCATGGGACCATATTGATGTTGGTTTGGAAGACAAGTTTCTTGAAAGAGAGTGGAAGAAAGCGACTAAGAATAGACTATCTCCTCCATGTGGCAAGGTTGCTGGGATGATCGTTCACCACACAAACCTTGAAGCATTGGAACAGACATTTGATGTCGATAAGAAGAGAATCGTTTGTTATCACTGCGGTGTTGAGTGTGATCTTAAGGGGATGGTCGATGAGAGAAGAGACTACCTAACTTCGATGAATGCTGTTAAGGATCTTCCTTATGAGGCCCCTCAGGAACGTAAGAAGATTGTTGAACTTCGAGAGAAGAGAGGCCAAAACGTTGGCTATAAGTATCGAATTGAGTTTTCAAAGATTGGACCTCTAAGTTTTATCAGTCATTTGGATACACAGAAAATTGTGGCCAGAATCTTTAAGCGTGCGGAAGTTGAGATCCTTCACTCTGAAGGCTATAAGTCTAGACCGCTTATTTCTTTTGGACCTGCACTGACTCTTGGAATCAGCTCTCTTAGAGAGTTCTTTGATGTTAGAGTTCCTGAGCCTTGGGAGAATCCTGAAGAAGTTTTAAAGAAGCTTCAAGAGCACTCTGAAAAAGGTATTCTATTTAATTCAATTGAAGAGATTGTTGGAAAGATGCCGTCAATTCAGGACTCTGTGAAAGAATTCACTTATTTTGTTAAAGTCGATAATCCAGAATTATTGAGTAAGACAATTGAAGAGATTCGTTCACAAGAACAAATCCTTGTAAGTTCTTATAACAAAAAGAAGAAGGCCTTTATTGAAAAAGATATAAAGCCCAAGGTAGAGGATATCTACTTAGGTGAGCTTTCTTTGCCTGAAGATAAGATGAATATTATTGATGAGGTTTCTCCATGTAAGGGGCAGGGACTTTTCATCAAAACCAAAGTGGATCAAGGTTCTTCTATTCGTCCAAGCGAAATTATAGAAGTTCTTAAATCCAAAGGTCTTGTTACTCACAGACCAATCAAGTCCGAAATCCTTTTGGCCTAATAAATATTGTCGCTCTTGTGTTCAAACATGAGAGCGACTTTTTTCATAACTTGCTGGGCCTTACTTCTTTGACCATGTTTTCTAAGAGATTTTACAAGACCATTCCATAAGAGCTCATCATTGGGATTTTTAGTTAGGGCCATTTCATACTGTTTTATTTGTCTCTTTCTAGGTCCTTCCAATCTCACGATGTCATTGATTAATGTTCCTGTTGCACCATGATGTTTTACAAGTTCTTTATAGGTTCTAAGAGAGCTCATCTTGGATGAGGTCTCCATTGCTTTTGCTTGCTTGTATAGCAGGAGTGGCTCCATTTCTGAGGTGATCTGGAAAGGTCTTATGAAACTTTTGGCCCAGAATTCTCCTGCATCCCACTTGTGCATAAAATCTTTAAAACTTAGTCGGCTACTTTTAAGTTCTTGATCAAAAACAAAGATGGTCTCATCCCGCAATTCAAGTCCATAGGCCTCATAGAATTGATGGTTCATGAAAATTGTTACACTTCGATCATTTTTGATCTCTTCTATGATGTCCACGAGTGTGGCCACTTTAAGGTTTAGATAGCCTAATTCAGTCATGGACTGTGTGAACTCATCACGAGAACAATTTTTATTTCGGCATGAAGTATTTTTAAAATTTTTTAACGTATGAAGTGATGATGGTGTGAATTTCTGAACAATAGGAGATTCTAATGAAATCGGTCTATCTTCTTTGGGGACTTCGATCGTTTTTGTGTGTGAGCAGCTGAAGAATAGCAACAGGCACCAGAGAAATCTAAAAAACATAACTCAACCTCCAAAGTAGGACTTTAAAGATTGAAACCTCAGAGCTTGAAAGTAAAAGCGGTTTTACTGATTTTAAATAAAGGTTTTTTGGATGTTAGTTTCGGTACTTTCTCTCTACCATTAAAACTAATAGTGCCGATTTAACTTTTTCGGTGGTTTTTAACTTCAACTCTTGCCATAAGCTCATATACTGCATCCGTGCATAAATTAATAAATTTTCATATATTTTACATGGTGCAATAGCGTTTGATCAAATCAATTATTGATACCGGAGAGTTTTATCCCTCTTGGAAGGCGTAAGTGTTTGAAAATCCATTGCCTCGGTGGGATTAATTTATTCAGATTACTAGTCATTTCCCTTCATTTTTAATAGGTTGTAGAAGATTTAATCTTAGAAAAGGGGTATCAAGAATGCCAAACGCGCAAGCGGCCACAAAGGCCAAGAAATCCAAATCAAACACTAAAGACATCAGAATCGAACTCATCAAAAAGTACAAGCTTTCAAAAGATGAGTTGTTGGATATGTATAACAATATCGTCACCTCTAGAAGGCTAGACGATGCTGAAATATCTATGAAGAAGCAGTC
Source organism: Bacteriovoracaceae bacterium (assembly GCA_023954595.1). GTDB lineage: Bacteria > Bdellovibrionota > Bacteriovoracia > Bacteriovoracales > Bacteriovoracaceae > UBA845. The sequence goes on from JAGSHJ010000028.1 coordinate 14,938, forward strand.
AAAGGCCTACTTTCAAATCTCAGGAGCTGGGCATGAAGGTATTCTAACTGCGGCAGCAAAAGTTTTAAAACCTAAACACGACTACTTTATTCCATATTACAGGGATAGAGCTCTATGTCTTGGGCTTGGAGTTACTCCATATGAAATGCTTTGCCAGGCCAATGGAAACGTTGGTGATAAAGCAAGTCATGGCCG
>JAGSHJ010000127.1 GCA_023954595.1 Bacteriovoracaceae bacterium
GATAAGTTTAAGTGTATTGGCCAGATCCTTTTGAACAAGAAGCTCACCTGCCTTTAAAGGCCTGCAGTTTTTTCTTAAAAAGATGCGACGACTTGAAGGGAACTTACATAAACGCTTCTTCTCTTCAGTAATTGCCTCTTCTAATGCTGGGTAAACCTTAAAACCCTTTTCAGCCATCAAGATAGCTGGCCTCATAACAACACTAAGAGGAAGCTTTCCGTATTTTTTATGAACATCAATCACACCGGCAACTAGTCCTGGAGTACCACTGGCAAGACCACCAGTAAGTGATCGATCTACAACTTGTTTACCATTTTCTAGGAACATATCCTTTCGAGACATTCTTGGCGCCATCTCTCTAAAATCAATGGCCTCATCTTTAGATGTGTCAGCATGGTGGATCAGCATGAAACCACCCCCACCAAGACCTGTAGAGTGAGGTCTCTCCACTGAGATTGCAAACGAGGCCGCAGTAGCAGCATCAAAGATATTCCCACCTTTATCTAGGGCGTATTTTGCAGCAATAGTGGTTGCTCCACCTTGGGTGGCTATCATGTATTTCTTCCCAAATGCTTGGTAGTTAGTTTTAAGCTTATTTGGAATAAGTTGCGCTTTGCGCAAATCATCATTTTCTTGAGTAAATTTTGAACCCGAGCAGGATCCAAGAATAAAAAGTAAAATTGTCAGAAAAGAGAATTTAATAAACATACTGGCCTTTAAAGGTATGGTTTTTATCTAGGCGGGAATTATCACGTGCTTTAATCAAATGTGTCAATAATTTCACCCTTGTGGAAACATGGAGTGTGGTTACAATGGTTGAGTATGATACAAAAGGATAGATTTATGTGTTTTAATACCCGACCAAAGAACTTATTAGCTCTAGCGCTGTTAACTGTGTTCTCAGGTTGTGCTCACACTACTCAGAGCGTAAGAACTATTAACTCTGCCACTCAAACACCCACTCAGACTCTTAATACATATGCTCAAGAAAGCCAGAAAAAGGATCTTGAATTAGTAATTGCTGAGGAAGTTGAACAAAAACCGCAATTCTTAAGAAAAGTGAATAATAAGAAAGTCGACTTTTGGGTTAACTACTTCTCTAAAAGAGAAAAAGCTCGTTTTGAGCGATTCTTAAAAAATGGTGCAAAATACCAAGCAACTATTGAACGCATTTTTGATGATTACGGACTTCCAAAAGAGCTCTTCTACGTAGGTCTGATCGAAAGTGGCTACTACCTAGGCGCAAAGAGTCACGCTGGCGCAGTCGGTCCATGGCAGTTTATTAGAGATACCGCCAAAAGATACAACCTTACAATTAGAGGTGGTATCGATGAAAGACGTAGTATTGTAAAAGCAACTCAGGCGGCCGCACTCTACTTCCAAGATCTTTACAATATCTTTGGTGACTGGGAACTTGCTCTAAGCGCATATAATGCTGGTGAATACGGAGTTGTTAGACGTATTAGAAAAGCGAAGACCAGAGACTACTACGAGCTATCTGCAAAAAAAGTACTTCCTAAAGAGACAAGACATTACGTACCAAAAGTTTTGGCAGCAATGGAGATTGTTCAAAACCCGAAGAAGTATGGAATCAACCTTCCAAAGCAAAAACAAGATCGTTACGCAAATACGAAAGAGATAACAATCAAAAGAAGAGTATCTCTATCATACCTTGCTAAAAAGACAGGTGTTCCAAAATCAACAATTTTGGCGTTAAACCCAGATCTGTACTGGAGAACCATACCTTATGTGAGAAATGGTTTTACACTTCACCTGCCAAATAAAAACTATAAAGTGATCAAAGAGATAAACACTAGAAGAAGGGTTGCTTCAAGCACTAGTACTTATAGAGTAAAAAGTGGTGACAACCTTTCAACTATTGCCAAGCGCTTTAATGTTGGTTTAAGTGAACTTAAACAGGCCAACAACCTAAGGCGTTCAAACTTCCTAAGAGTTGGCCAACGTCTAAAGATCCCTGGTGATGGTGCAAGACAAAAATACAGTGTTTATAAAGTTAGAAGAGGTGACAATCTCTATGAGCTAGCAAGAAGATACAACACTTCTATCTCTAAGATTTTAAAACTAAACAGTCTTAGAAAAAGAACGATCTACGTTGGACAAAGACTTAAACTTCCAAGCCTAGATAAGAGATTCTACACTGTAAGACCTGGAGACTATCTTATAAAGATAGCTAAAGCACATGGCACGACAGTATCTCAGCTTAAAAGATTGAACTCAATCAAATCAAGAATCTACCCAGGCCAAAAGCTTGTAGTAGACATTAATTAAGTTTTATTCTCGTCCAAATAGGAAAATGATCTGACACAGGAGTTTGAATCACATCAAACTCCTCTACCTCAAAGTCTTCACCCACAAACAAGTAGTCAAGCTTTCTATCAGGCCTTACACTTGAGAACGTAAACCACGCTTTCTCATTTTCGCTATATGTCTGTTTATCCAATGTATCCTTGATTCCCTGAACTTCACTCATGAGCTCATAGCTTTGATCATCTTCGTAATCATCGTCAGGGTATCCAGAAAATTTGCCTTTTTTTGAGGCGCTTGAAGGTGTTGTATTAAAGTCCCCACCGACAACGAGGATGTCCTGAGTATTGGAAAGTTTTTGCACAAGACTCTTAACTTGGTTTTTACGATTTTCTTTGGCAAAGGCCTCAAGGTGATTATTTGATACAAGCCAAAGCTTATCTTTGATCTGAACTTTAACAAACTGAGTATATCGACTCAGATAAAAAAGGTTGTAATGCCAAGGATTGCTTTTAGGTTTTTCATGAAGAATGACTTCATTTGATTTGATGGGAAACTTACTCAAAATAGCGCCACCAGAATCTACACGACCAAAATGGTTTTTAATAGGCCAGTAAGGAAAGGGCAAATAATTTAATCTCCAAGAAGGAGCGTATGCCACGTTCATATTCAGTTTGTCCGCAAGGTACTTTAGCTGGTCAATCCCGTGACTTTTTGCAGAGTTAAAGTCCACTTCTTGCAATAAGACTATGTCACAGTCTCTAGACTTGATTACGTCACTGATTTTATTTAAAGCGCTAATAAAGTGCTTTTTATCTTTTGGCTCGTATGCAACACCTTCTGAACCCATCCCATATGCCCAGGCAATATTCCAAGACATAATAGTCACTGTGTCGTCCACGGAATGCTCTAAGTTGGTGTTTATGACCTTCTGCTCCGTGGCGTTACCAAAGTCTGCGCCGCTGCTGGCCCACTTAATGAAGATTCCGAGTGATAATAGAGATACCAAAAATATAATTAGAGTTGTTTGCATTGGAAAATCTTCCCAAAGTGGCCTTTGAGCGTCAAACGTTATTTGCCTGCCTGATAAAAAATCAATCAGGCGCTAAAATAGGATTAAGATGATTTTAAAATTTATTGTTATGATATTCGCCGTTTCAACCTATTCTATTGCCGCAGAGCTTGGCGACATCTCTTACGGAAAGGTAGAGCAGGCCGAAAACAGACTTAAATTAAAACCCAACGATTTCACCTTTAAACTCAAATTCAATACCAATCAAAAGGCCCGTGCCGTATTAAAGAGAGATTCAATCCAGTGGATTAGAACAGAGCAAGTTCTACCAGTGCCAAGAGCTAGGGTAGGCCTGTACCTGGTGGGGAAGGCCCAAGACTATCATCTTCGCTATGCTGGACGCTCACTACTGACTCAACAAAAGGGTAAGTACGCCCACAGCGAATTTTATGTTTCCTTATTTAGTAAAGAAGACGTCGAAATCTATAAAAATGGAAACAAAATTGGAACAATGCAAATTAACTCCAAACCAAAGAAAAAGAATGCTCACTATATAGACTATTCCTGCTCACGTAATAATGTGGAAGTTAAAGGCATGGATGGTGAACTCATGTCACTTGGTTGTCGCACTCAAAGAATTGGTAAATTTGGGCATGAAAAGGCCATGCTTGAGGTTCTGTGGTCAAGTGCCAACTTTCGTCTATTGGATAATTCTAAGGCCCCATACATGGCAGTTTTCATGGATGAGCGACCAGTAAAGTTAAAAGTAATAGATAACAAAGACAATATAAGAGAAATTGAAATACATGCAAAGCTACCAAAACGCCTTCGTAGACTAAACACAGCAATAGGCTTTGGGCCATATGCCTTTGAAACGACCTTTCGTGCTGATGCAGCAGATGAACAGGAAAAGAAGACAGAACCAATAGCTCCGGCCTTAATGGTTTATGCAAATTTCAAATTAACAGAAGACTCTTCAGTTCGTGGGTTCAACGCCGCTGTTTGGAAAGAGTCAGTCTTTAACAACGCAGGTCTTTATTTTGCAAACGACATAGCAAAAGTATTTGATAACAAGTTGGTGTTTACAACTTTACTTGGAATGCAGTCACTCTATTTTAAGTTTGATATGAGCCAAAACATCATCAATGAGCCTATCTTTCCACAAGGACTTGAGTTCACCTACAAACACGCTTTTGACATTGAAAACTACATCATCTCCGGAGGTTTATTTGTCTCCCCTGCTGAAACAATAGACTACCAAAATATTTGGGTACGTTGGGGTCAAAACTTTTTTTGGGAACTCAACTACATCTACTGGGGAAAAGAGCGCTTTAGTGCAAAGATGTGGGGGCTTTCCATTGGACTGCCTTTCAAGAGCTTCTTCTAAGACTTGGATAAATAGAAATAATCAATCCAAACATAATCAAAGCTGAACATAGCACTGTTCTAAGTCCAATCTGTTCATCTAAAAAATACCAACTAAAAACTCCGGCAACTACTGGCTGAAAGTAAATGAATAAGGCCACGTGGCCAGAAGGGGCCTTAGTTAAAACCAGATTATTTAAAAAGTAGGTTAATAACGTCGCACCTAAAATCGTGAAAGCGGCACATATCCAAAATACATTATCTGTTGGAAATGCCTCAAAGTTTTTGATCTTACCGATATTAAAAAAGAGCATTAATACCGAACTTGTTAAAAACATATAGGTCGTAATCCAAAGGTGATCAAATTTTTGAAGAAACTGCTTACCAAAGCTCAAATAGAAAGCAAAACACAGGGCACCAAGAAACACCATGGCATCTCCAAAGAAGCTATCAAGTTCAAAGCTCGCTTGCGTGAGATCTCTAATTAGGACAACCCCTGCAAACGCCCAAATAAAGCCTACAAGCTTGTACCAGGTAAGCTCTTCCTGTCTCCTGGCCACAACGATAACCAAGGTTAAAATTGGAATTGTAGTAGTTAATACGGCGGTATTAACAGAGCTTGTATGTTTAAGTCCAAATAAAAATAGGCCCTGTCCAAGTGCCATTCCGAGTGCCGAAAGAGGAATTAATGGCAGAAAGAATTCTTTTGTCATCGGAGGGTGTTTTCGTCTTGAAGCAATTGTCACAAGTAACATCAATATACCTGCAACAAAAAAGCGTATATTGGACCAAAGAATCGGATCCATGCTGCCAACAATAACTTTTGATGTAGAGAAATTTATACCGAACAAGATTTGAATCAGTAGCAACGTACCGTAGATAAAGAGAATTCTATTGTTCACTTATGCCTTTTTAATTATGGATTATGCCCTAAAATATTTAGCTTCCAGCTATTGAGTGTACCTACATCCTCAGGACCTGCATCAATGGCCTTAATCGTCCAGTTGCCGATAGCAGGTTCACCATAGAAGGCGTGACTTGTTAAGACCATGTTTAGATTGGAATCACCATTGATTAGGAAGCTATTATTGATATTTAATAAAATACTTTTTTTGCCTGAAGGTGAAGTAATTTCAATTCCAACCTCGCCACTCCATGCGTGAGTCACGGATACATCAACCTGAATTGATTCGACTCTAAAATCACTTTCTCGCCCACCACCAACACCAACGCTGATTGTGTCACTCACCCCTGTGGCACTATTATCAGGAATGGTTACTCCGGGTGAGCTTCTAAAGTCAGAATCGTTGAAGTATGGGTTTGTCTCTATCAGAGCTGGCATTGGATACCAGGTGCCAGTTGGAGTTTGAGCTTCTGCTACCGCCGCATCAGCATCAACTAGGCCAAAGCCATAGTAGTTATTAAATTCATATCCTGCGGCATTCTCAACCCATCCTAAATCATATTCATGCCCGGAAAGGCTAAGGTTGCTGCATCCAGCGAACACCCCATGAAATGAAGGATGTGTTGTTCTTGAAGAGCTATCAATTTTTTTAGCAGTCTTTGCAAGTATGTGTTTAATCTCTCTTTGTGTAAGTGAGGGATTGGCCTCCAACATGAGTGCAACCACACCAGACAATATTGGCGCAGCAGAAGATGTGCCATTCATCGTAGAAGTATAATTACAAAGAGAGTTTTCAGAATGTCCGTATTCAAAGTCATTCAATGGAGATGATTGGGCCTTTGACTTTCCTTTAAAACAAGTTGGCAGATCGGCCGCAATAATTGCAGGATCACTATATCCACCTTCGCCACCTGGTGCTGAAACCCAAAGGTTACTACCCGCACTTGAGTAACTCGCCTTTTTACCATCAGCGTTTATCGCCCCAACGACAATAATATAAGGTGATTCATTCTCAAAAGGAGCATTTGCATTATGGGATACACACCATGAATTATCTTTTAAGTAAAACTCGTTACCCGCGGACTTTACATATACGGTCCCAAGTCCACCACGGCCATTTTTAGCACGTGATCTAACATGATCTAAATAAGTAGAGTCTGAACGCGTATCATAATAATATTCATCACCATAAGAGTAATTAAATACGTCAAAATCACCACTTGCCTGCTCTACAAGTATACTTGTTGAAAATGATGATTCTAAGAATTGAAAACCTGCAAACTTTGAATCAGGTGCAACCCCCATTGACCCTTCATTGTTCCACCCCTTGGCACTGATTAAAGAAGTAACGGATGTGCCATGAAAGTGACTTGCAGTAGGAGTACCATAGTATGGAGAAGATAAACTGAAGTTTCGATGCTCTCCGGCCAAGGAGTTCTGATAGAGATCATCGTGGTTGATTTCAACACCGGTGTCACTTACAGCGACTCTAACACCTTTTCCAGTGATACCTTTGGAATACACTGGCTCCACGTTTATATCAAAACCACTTGTTCCAGAATAATATGCAAAGGCCTTTTGACCTGTATTTTTTAAATGCCAGGCATGCTGCCTTAGAGGATCTCCATTCACTGCAATTGAGAATGTCTCGGTCTTGTCACTTTCCAAAGCTTTAGTTGCAGTAACGGTGATATTACTATGAAGTCCTTGAGAAGCGGGTGTTCCAGTTAACTCTCCAGTAGTTGTACTAAAAGCGATCCATGAAGGGGCATTAGATATGGTATAAGCATAACCGGTTAGAGTTTCACCAAAAATCTCATCTGAAGTTAGAGTGAATGCTATAGACTGTTTGGCATAATAATCTGCATTGTAAGTTATTGGGGCTGCAGGCGAGTACGGAGTTTGAGAGGGAGTTGAAGAACTCTCTTTTTCTTGCTTTAAGCAAGAGGCCATAGCAACCAATGTAAATAGTAAAAAAATTCTCATATGTTTATGCCCAATCCCTCTATTTTACGGCTTCTTATGTGTTTTTCTTAAGGTTTTTCCAAACCATTGATTTTATACAGCTCAAAAAAGCTTGTATAAAAGTCACACTAGAAGCTTGCCAATGATGGTAGGCGCCTATCTCGCTTCTCTTGAATATTCTAAAACATCTACTTCTGTACGTAGTACGTACGCCGCATCAGATAGCTGTCTATTAGCTTCGAGGGTTTGATCATAACTATCGAATTTGAAGAAGAATGTGTTTATGTGCTCGTAGGATTTATCAAGTTCACAGTCGAAATTATCGAGAATGTCATCAACATAGCTAGAGTCAGTAAGCTTCACTTTTACTATCCCTGTAAAAATAGCAAGCTCGCCTGTTTGAGAATTTTGAACAACTCTTACAGAGTCAACAGGTGCCCTGTCCCCTTTTACGATGTAATGTCCGTTTTTTAGCTGAGCTCCAGGAATTGGTGCCATCCCCTCCACGGCCTCAACAGCATAAGAGTCTTCCAATAAATAATATGACGAGCCACTTTCTGATAAAAAGTCTGGCTCCCTATAGCTTGCCTGCACTTTGTTCTGTTCTTTATATCTCTGTTTTAGACTTCTTATTTCAATGTCCTTTTCATAAGCGACTTGGTTATCGATTACCGCCTTCTTTTTCTGACGATCATTTACTTGTGATGGAGTACGCTCTTTTGTGCCTGGTCTCTGTGAAGCAATTTCTCTTTTTGGTCCAGAACTACTAGGTGTAAAACTAAAAGAGCTAGTATGGCGATAATCTGAGAACTGGTTATCC
>JAGSHJ010000404.1 GCA_023954595.1 Bacteriovoracaceae bacterium
CTTCTGAAATATTTAAACTTTTGGTATTTGGTGGAATCGTTATCCCTGGAACTAGTGGGTGACCGTTTCTAGTCTTTATTACTCCCTGAGCATCTACTGTGAATGAGCCATCTCTTGTGTACATGATGCTGTCACCGACTTGTACTCCAAAGAAGCCGTCTCCCATAATCATTAGGTCATAAGGCCTATTTGTGATTTGGGGACTTCCCATTGTGTGCTGTCTTCTTGTGGCCGAAACTTTTGCACCCGAGCCGATTTGATGTCCAACTGTATATTCAGTATTGTTGGATGACCTACCACCGGCCTCTTCTATTGTTTCATATAAAAGGTCTTCAAACTCAGTTCTTTGTGCCTTGTAACCTGTCGTGTTGACGTTGGCGATATTGTTGGAAATCGTGTTAACTTGTGACTCTTGTGCTGCCATGCCTGTTGCTGCTGTATTCAATGCTCTGAGCATTGCACTTGCTTCAAGTGAGAGAGTTGCAATCAGGATCGCGGGAAAAATTCTAAAACTTTGCATCTATTCTCCTAGAATCTTGAGATATCATTAGCGGCCTTGCCGGAAATGCTGTCATAAGTGTTAATGGCTTTTTGTATATTTTCAAAATGTCGGTGGGCCTTAATTAGCTCTGACATTTCATGAATTGCATTAACATTGGATCCTTCCATGAAACCTTGATTGACTGTTGTAGAAACAGAATCACGCTTTATGTTGGCCGGGTGATTGTTAATGAAAAGTGCGTTACCTTGTTTTCTAAGGGCATGCATATCATTGAATTCAACAACGGAAATTCTTCCTAGACTTCCTTGTTTTGAGAAAATTTCACCTTCTTTGGAAACTGAAATTCGTGAACCTGGTGGCAACTTGATAAGTCTTGATGAGATATCATCGTCGTCTTGGATTGAGGCAGTGTCATCTCTTCCTTGAGAATCCTCTGCCTGAGGAGGGGATAAAAGTTTAAAACCTCTATCCGTAACCAGTTCTCCTTCCTTGGAAACTGTAAAATTGCCTTTTCTAGTAAAGCGCACTCCATTGGGGGTTAGTACTTCAAAGAAACCTTTTCCAAAAAGTGCCATGTCTAATGGGTTGTTTGTAGGTTTGAGAGCTCCTTGCTCAAAGTCGGTATAGTTACCGTCGACCTTAACGTATGCGTTCTCCGCACCCTGAGTTCGATAGAAGTCATCTGGGCTCCATTCCTTGTTGGGAAGATCGATATCATCGCTTCCTTTAGTCAACGCGGTAAGATGCTCTTTAAACACAAGCCTGTCTTTTTTAAAACCGGCCGTATTGGCATTCGCTATATTGTTGGCAATTGTTTCAACCTTCCTTTGTTGAGCAATTTGCCCCGATAGCGGCACCCAAATATTCTTCAATCTGTCCTCCTGACATTCATTAGATTCATCCTAAATCTAACTAACTACGATTGTAGCAATCCCTATGCCAAAAAATCAGCTATCGGAAAAAAAGTCCACAGAGTGCAAGTAGTTGAATTTTGTGAAAACCTATATTCCAGATGATGACTTTTTGACTCCAATTAATAGATTAAATTGGTTGCATATTGGACCTAAGAACCACTTAAAGATCAATCTTTTCAGTTCCTTACGTTTAATAATAAGCATATCTGTGATATTTAAAGAAAAAGTTAAATGTGACAAAAAATAATTCCCCCCTGTCAAAATGTTGACCTGAAGGAGACCGGTGTGAGTAAACAAAAAAACTTTGAAGCGACCTTGGAAAAGCTAGAAACTATAGTCAAAGAACTAGAAGGTGGAGAGCTTGGCCTTGATGGAAGCATCAAGAAGTTTGAAAATGGTCTTAAACTTTACCAAGACTGTAGAGAGCTTTTGAAAGATGCAGAGAAGAAAATTACGATTTTGACTGAGAATTTAAAAGAAGAACAATACCAAGAAGAAGCATGAAAAACCTGCTAATTGTTCTCGCTCTTTTTCTGAGTGCGTGTGCACATATAGAGCCTTTAGAGCGACCTGCTGAATTAGTTGAGCTGGATGATTTAAAGGGACAGGAAGTTGTCATCATCACTGAAGATGCGAATCTCGACTACGGCCCACCAACTACTGGTGTGGAGAGTGATGAGGCTCCTGAGCAAGTTGCTGCCGAACCAATATTAGCACTAGATCTTTTCCCTGCTCTTTATCACTCCTTGGGTTACGTTTCCACTTTCCAAGAATTAGAGAAACGAAAATTAAAAGCACACATTATTAGCTCCTCTGGTTTTACTTCAATAATCGCTGCCTTGTATGCGAAGTACGGGGCCTCAAATATGGTGGAATGGAAGACCTTCGAGCTTTATCAGAAACTTGGAAAAACCAAAGTTTACAGTGAGAATTGGCGTTCAAAAATAAACGAGTTCTTACTAAAAGAGTTTGGTAGTACACGTTTAAATGAGCTGGAGAAAGTTTTAGTCATTCCTTCTGCAATAGACGGTGGTGTGAAGCTGGACCCAAGGAAAAAGATTGTTGATGCCATTATGGATGCGATTGATCTGTCTGAGCGCTCCAACCTTTTGGCCTCCAATAGGTATAACTATCTCTCTTCTTTAAAACAGTATGGTGCGGATATCGTATTTAGGATTTCGTTTCTACCAGATAACATCAACTTCAATAGACCTGACGGGTATATATTTGGCATCTATTCGCGTTTGAGAGGCTCTTTGGTCGCGAATGATTATACTTTTAACTTCTCAAGCGAATCAGAGAATTTGGACTCTATTAAAAACATGTCCGACTTACTTTCTCGTGTGAAAGAGAACAATGAGAAGTTTGCAGCTCACGCAGAAGATGTTGTTAAGGAAGCGACAGGCAATAATTAAAGCCTAGTTCAGGAATTCAATTTCTACTATAATCTAAATTAAAAAAGGATATATTTTGAAATCTTTCGTTAAGTTTTTGCTGGCCTTGGGCTCATTGGGCGTTTTAGGCGGTTTGTTTGTGCTTGGAGTGATTATTTCAATCTCATTTGACCTACCACAGATAAACTCACTGGCAGACTATAATCCTCCAATCCCTTCTCGTATTTACTCTAAAGATGGTGAGCTTTTACTGGAGCTTGCAAAAGAGAGAAGAGAGATTGCAACCTTTGATGAACTACCAAAGAGAATTGTGAATGCATTTCTAGCAGCTGAGGATGACAACTTTTACAAC
>JAGSHJ010000114.1 GCA_023954595.1 Bacteriovoracaceae bacterium
ATCTGCCTGCAAGCAGCCCCCTGTAACTAACGGTACCGACGGCACTGATGGACAAGCATGTGTAACTGACATTCAACAAGCGATGGATGATTACTATGCACTCGTTCAAGACGACGACCCTAGTAACGATCCTGCAGAAATGCCAGTTGAGTGTGACTTACCACAAGCTCAACCAGGTGCAGACATGACTTACACTGCGATTCTTAGAGACTTTAATACAGAACAAGAAGCTAAGATGAGACTAGCTCTCGACAAGGCCATTATCGTATTAAACTCTGCAGAGTTTAGAGACCGCGTAATCAATCACACTTACAACGGTCAAAGAACATTCGTTGCCAACAATGGCCAAACGAATGAAGAAATCTACGAGACTATCATGGCTGGTTCCGAAAAGCTGAAGCCTGGAATTGATAACGAGATGGACCTAGATATAACTCTGTACTACCAAGCAACATCTACTGTGGGATACACTTACGCAAATACGACTAAGATTTGGGTAAACTCTAAATTCTTCAATGGATACAACCTTGGACAAGTTGCTGCCAATGCAGTTCATGAGTGGACTCATAAATTAGGTTATGGCCACACGTCGAACTACACGTCAGCTAGACCTTACTCTGTTCCATATGGAGTAGGATCCATTATAAATCAAATGGTTAACGATCTAGATTAAAATAGTTAAATAAGAGGACCGAAAGGTCCTCTTTGTTTTTTGGGCAAACATTGCCTCACCGCCTACAACCGCTCCAGTAAAGACTTTAACCAACCGATTAGCTCTCCAGTACAACCAACCGCCAGGGAGGGCAAATGACAAAAAAGATCCTAGCATCTCTTATATTTTCACTGATTCTATCCTCTTGTCAGGAACCGGCCCCCAATACGCAAACACAAGCATGCAGTATGGACATAGAGCAGGCCATGAGAGAATACGATGAACTCATGAATGACAATGATCCAACTAACGACCCTGAGCAGATGCCAAGAGAGTGTAACATTCCAGATAGAGAGCCAAGCTCCAATTTAACTTTTAAAGTCGAGCTACAAGACTTTAACGTCGAACAAGAAGAGAAGATGAGAGAAGCACTAAGACGTGCACAGATAGTTCTAAACTCTAGCCAGTTTAGACAAAGAGTTCTAAACCACACCTACAATGGAGAAAAGGTTTTTGTCGAAAACGATGGAAAGTCTAATGAAGAGATTTATTATTCAATCATGGAAGCGGCCGAAACCCTTATGCCAGAGATTGATGAGGAAATGGACTTAGATATCACACTCTATTATAGAAATAATTCTACAGTTGGTTACACCTATCCGAACACGACTAGGATTTGGGTAAACTCTAAGTTTTTTAACACTTACACTCTAGGTCAGGTCGCTGCTAATGCAGTTCATGAATGGACTCATAAACTTGGCTATGGACATAGCTATAACAACACACCAGAGAGGCCTTACTCAGTCCCTTATGGTGTAGGAACAATTATTAAAGAACTAGTTGATGGTATGTAAAAACGAGAAGGCCTGCAATGCAGGCCTTTATATTATTGAATGCCGTAATCTTTTAACGTCTCTAAGCTCACACTGCCTTTCTTATTATCTAAAACCACAACGTAGAGAAGTCCTTTAACATTTACTTCATTTGAGAAGACAGGATCCAAGCTCACGGCCTCCATTAGAGCGTCCAGTACATGCCTCTGGTCAATGTACTCAACACCTCTATAAGTTCCTTCACGAACAGATACACAACCAGCAGTTGGCATATGTGGATAGTACTTACTTAGTGGCAATCTATTAACTCTACCTGTGCCATGGATTCTTAACCACTTTCTACCGTTGTCACGAGCAAGGCTTGCGGCCTTCCACCAATTTGATGTTTTTGAAATCTTTGGTAATAGAGTTTTAGTCTGCTCATCATTAGGTATCCAATTCAGAATCACTCTTCTAAATTTTCCAAACTCTAACTGTCTGTTTGCAGTTGGCATCACAGAGTCGATAGTGTGAACCCCTTCAGGTGTATGCCCATTAGTTTTATATGATGGGAAGTTTGCGGCGGACTTGGCCAATGCAGGCATAGACCAAATGGTTCCATCATCATTGCGTACTACCCTATTGAACATATCTTTTAAAACAAAGCGACATGGGTATGATCTATTTTTTCTACAAAAGAGAAAGAGCCTTGCACTTTGGGCGTACTCTCCATTTTTAAACTCAGTGGCCTCTGGAGTGTGATAAACCAATTGAGTAATTTCTTTTTTAGTTTTGGCCTTAAATTGTAGAAGTCTTTGAAGCTTCTTTTGAGCTTGTTTGAGATTTGATTGGGAAAGCTCATCAAATGCTACGGATATATTTTTATAAAGATCAAATTCACTTACGATTTTCAATGCTTCCTCAGAGGAAACATTATCTATTGAGAATATCCCTTTATCCTTTTTGAAATTAGACCTCATCTGAGCAATTCTCAATCTGTCTCGGGCCCCAAGATTTGAATGTTCCAAGGACTGCAACTTAGTAAAAAACGAAACCGGTTCCAATTCCCCATTCAGGTGTGAGATCCACAGAAGTTCAACCTTTTCTGCAGGTGTGAGGATTTCAGGATTGTCTGGATAAACCTGGGCATTTATATGGAAACTTATTAGCAAAATAACTGAAATTACACGAAACATTAGAGCTCTCTCCTATCTGGAGTGATACTATCAGCTATTTTTCATGAACTCCAGAGCTCCAAATACCCAAAAGGTTAAATATATTTTTTACACCTTGCACAAAAAAAGCTTGAAAACCTTCAATTCTTAAGTAATTATGAAGCAACCGAGGAATTAGCAAATGATACAGAACACCTACATTTTGGGAGTTGCCGGCGGCTCAGGCTCTGGAAAGACTTTTTTCGCACAGGCCTTGGCCAAAAAACTTGGGGAACAGGCATTTGTCCTCTACCAAGACAATTACTATATCGATCAAAGTCATAAGTTTGATTTTGATGGTGGTTCTGTAAACTTTGACCATCCAGAGGCATTAGATTTCGACCTTATGGCTGAACATCTTAAAGCTCTCAAACAAGGCGAAGACATTCGCATTCCTAAATACAATTTTGCCACACATTCAAGACTTCAAGAGACAATCTTCCAACCATGGAAAAGAGTTGTAATCGTTGATGGTATTCTCATTCTTACTCAACCAAAACTACTAGAGATCTTCGACGATGCAATATTCGTTGAAACTCCAGAGGACATCCGTTTTGCTAGAAGACTAAACCGTGATGTTGTTGAAAGAGGAAGAACTCCAGAGGGTGTTAAGGCACAATTTGAAAAACAAGTTAAGCCAATGCACGACCTATTCGTTGAACCTTCAAAAGCTCAGGCCACTCATATAAGTAGCGGCGTTGACATGGAGGCCTTCTACAGCCTTCTATCAGATATTCAGAAAAGAGTTGGTAACTCCGACTCGGCAATGGAATTGAACGCAATTAAAGAAGCAAGAACTCAAATCATTTACTGATTTGAGCTCGGTTTTTTCTTCTTAGGTCTGTTCGCAGGCTTTCTTGGAGCATTGTAAGTAAACACATCCTCAGGCGTAATCGCGTGAAAATACTCCGCCTCTTCTTGAAGGATTTTAGCAGTCGTTTCAACTACCGCCGCAATCTCAACTCTCACACCTTCACTTTTTAGGTGTCTCACTAACTCTATATAATCAGCATCACCTGATAAGATAATAATACAATCTACTTTTGCAGCTAATTGCGTGGCCTTAATAGATAGTGGAATGTCCGCAGACTTATGGCATGGGGCCACTGATCCGTGGTATTGCTGATGGAGTCTCTCTGCAAGTTTAGAAGAGATGTTTTTGCCCTCTCTAAAGTAGATAAGCCTATTAAGGGCCCTATCACCTATCAAGCGGGGAATAAGGGTATCGAAATTAATCATGCCGCCATTCATATTGAAAGCGCCATCTATTGATCTCTCGATGTTGTTACCGTCGACTAATATAGCGACGTTTTGACTAATGTATATTTCGTAATCACTCATAAATATATTCTATATGGCTTTTTGTGTTATGTACAAATGAGGCAAACTAAAACACTCAGTTTAAAAAAATTAATTTTCCCCTAGAAAATAGCACGGTTTAAAACGATAATGTATTCACCAAACATTAAACATATCTTTTATAAAGGAGTTATTATGAAGTTAATTTTTTCTGTAATGTTACTTGGAGCTTTATTCACAAGTTGTGCACACAAAGGTCACCACCATGAAGGCCGTAGCAAAGCTAGCTGTTGCAAAGAGAAAAAAGACTGTAAAGGCGATTCTTGTAAACTTAAAAAAGACGAGAAAAAAAGCTGTTGCTCTAAAAGCAAAAAATAGATCTATCTAATTTTACGGAGAGGACCTAATAACAAGTTAGTGAGTTCTCTCCGTTCTCTAATCCCCACTTAAATATTTTATTTTGCTCAAGTGAAGCTCTACATACAGCTCGAAGAGGGTTAGTTTTTAAACGACATGAAGATAAAACAACCTCCTTAGGACTTTTTCCGGAATAGACTTCTCTACCATCATTTAAATCAATAACAGCGACCTCTCCCCAATCATGAGCAACTAAGGCAAGTCCACTGTTGTTATCTAGCTCATATATATGTTTGTAATCCTCTTCAAATACTTTAGTCCCATCATGAGTAGAAAATACCGCATAGTTCAGACCGCTTTTAGCTACAATCCGATCACCTGCGATATCTAAGGATCTAAAGCTTTTATAGTAAGGTAGATCGATGTGAAATAACTCTTCAAATGAATCTAACTTATGTTTTTTAATAAACTTCCCAAGCCCTGTATCATAGCCAACAACAACAGTAGACTCACTCTCCAACACTCTTACAAACTTTATGCCTTTGGCCTTAAAGCTCTTTGTAAAAGTTTGAGTTTCAATATTGTATAGAGACAGATAGTCAGTCCCCCAACTATTATAAGGCCTATAGCGAACTACTATGAATTTAGAGTTTTCACTAAAGTGCATAATAGGTTTATCGATTGAATTTATTTGTAAAAAGGAGTTACGAATATAGCCACCATTAGACAACTCCATAAGCTGATACTTTCCATTGGAAATTCTAGAGAGTTGAAAGCGACCATCATGGCTGGCCTCAAAATAATTCAAGTTCAGTCCGCTAGCTTTAACTTCTTTATTATCAAGTCGCCATGCCAACCAAGAACTCTCATTAAGCCTTGAGATTACAGTGTTTCCATCTTTTAAGATGTGAACTGCTTTTATGCTTCTACACTTGGAGTTCTCTCCACCGCTAGAATATTGATTTCCACGACTTGGATTGAATTCATCGATTGGTTCATCTTGTTTTTTATTACATGAGACATACAGCGATAAGCTTAAAACTAAAGTCATAAGCTTTACTGGTGTAGGGAGATTTATCGTATTAACTAACATATGTAGTTATTATTTCGGCCCTACAACGCAAAGCCAATAAACAATGGTTAAAAAAAACTTAGTTTTATCAAATATTTAACTTTGAAGGGCAAACTGTCGATAAATAATCTATATGATTTCAGTCAAAAATCTAACAAAGATATACGGCCCTGATAATTACAAGGCCGTTGATAATATTTCTTTCCAAGTACCTGAGGGAAGCATTGCTTGTATTATAGGTACTAGTGGTTGTGGAAAGACCACAACTCTTAAAATGATCAATAGATTAATCGAACCCACATCAGGTGAGATTATGGCCTACAATGACAATGCAAAGGACTACAATCCCATCCATTGGCGACGTAAAATGGGTTTTGTAATCCAAAAAGCAGGGCTACTTCCCCACTTAACTGTGAAGGAAAACATCTGTTTGCTGTCTCGTATCCTTAAAAGAAAGGAAACATTCATTGATAAAAGAGTCGAATCTCTTTTAGAGACGGTAGGCCTTGATCCAAGTGTATTTAAATCCAGGTATCCTGTAGAACTAAGTGGCGGCCAACAGCAAAGAATTGGAATTGCTCGAGCGCTAATGGAAGATCCACCAATAATGTTAATGGATGAACCCTTCGGCGCTCTCGACCCCATTACAAGAAATTCTCTTCATGAAGAATTCACTAATCTAAACCAAGAACTAAAAAAGACAATTCTCATTGTCACTCATGACTTAGAGGAAGCATTCAAGCTTGGTGATCAAGTCATACTAATGGACCAAGGAAAAATCGTTCAGGCAGGTAATAAAGAAGATTTTTTAAAAAGACCTGCCACCAATTTTGTAAAGGAGTTTGTGGGTGACCAAATTAATACTTAGCCTCCTATTGCTCACACTTCTCCAACCAAGTATCGCTCAAAACAAACCACCTATAGTTATTGGTTCAAAGATCTTTAGTGAGTCCATCATTCTTGCAGAAATTGCAGCACAGCTCTTTGAAGACAAGGGAGTAAAGGTCGTTAGAAAAACCAACCTTGGTGGAACAAAAGTTGTTTTCGACGCCTTAAACGCTGGTGATATAGATCTCTATCCTGACTACACTGGAACAGGCTATGTCATGATCCTCAAACAAAGTGGAGAAACTGATCCACAAGTCGTTTATGAAATTGTATCAAAAGAATTTTCAAAGAAATTCTCTATTGCTTGGTCTGCACCTCTTGGTTTTAATAATACATACTCCTTGGCAGTTAGAAAGGATGATGAACAGTTTAAAAACATCAACAACATTAGTGATCTAAGTAACACCGTCGAAAGAAATTTGATTGCCTCTCCACATGAGTTCATGGAACGACAGGACGGTTTTAATCCGTTCAAGTCATTTTATAATTTAAATTTCAAATCAAATAATGTGAAGTCATTGAGCTCAGGGCTTATGTATTCTGCGATTAGAGACAAACAAGTTGATCTTATCATTTCCTACTCCACTGATGGTAGGTTAGGAGCATATGGGCTTAAGCTTTTAAAAGACGACAAAAAGTTCTTCCCTCCCTATTATGCCGCATTTCTAACTAGAGAAGAAGTGTTGCAAGACAGGCCAGAGGTAGCAGAAGTATTTGAAGAATTAGAGCAGCTCATCAGTGAACAAGACATGATTAAAATGAACGACCTGGTGGATCGAGAAAAACGTGAGCCTTCAGAGGTTGCAAAGAACTTTCTTATTGAGAAAGGCCTTCTACAAGGAACTAAGACTCATACAAAAATAAGTAAAAACTTTTTAAGCTATGTAGTGATGAAGAAGAACTATCTATGGAAAATAGTTAAAGAGCATCTTCTATTATCTTTTGGTGCCCTATTTTTGGCATTGGCCATATCCCTTCCTACCGGGATCCTTTTAAGTCGAAAACCAAAATTATCTTCAACAGTTTTCCCATTTATTAACACGGTTCAAACAATTCCAAGCTTGGCATTACTGGGCTTTTTAATACCTTTTTTAGGCATAGGCTATGCACCAGCTGTTATTGCACTGTTTTTATACTCTCTACTTCCACTTGTTAGGAATACATACACAGGTATTGAGTCTGTAGATCAAGATTATATTGAGGCGTCTCGCGGTATTGGACTAACTGATTGGCAGATACTTTTAAAAGTCGAAATCCCACTAGCGCTTCCAGTGATTTTGGCAGGCATAAGAACGGCCTCAGTCATTGTAATCGGAACTGCGACACTTGCGGCCTTAGTAGGAGCAGGCGGACTTGGTGACCCTATATTTAGGGGTGTTGCCACAGTGAATAGTAATCTTATTTTACTCGGTGCCGTTCCGAGTGCTCTTTTAGCGATTATAGTCGATAAAGCACTCGGTTATGCTGAGACGAAACTAGTCTCTCAGGGTTTAAGGGCTAGGTTTTGAATATTTGCCTGAATGCTTTGAGTTTTAATTCCTGCTTTCATAAGTGATTGATTAATATTTTTTCTCATATCACATCTTAGCTCCCAAGCATCTGTTGGATTCTCGGCCCATGCAGCGATCCAACACTCAACAGCATCTTTATCCAGCTTGGTTACCCAAAAAAC
Source organism: Bacteriovoracaceae bacterium (assembly GCA_023954595.1). Classification (GTDB taxonomy): domain Bacteria; phylum Bdellovibrionota; class Bacteriovoracia; order Bacteriovoracales; family Bacteriovoracaceae; genus UBA845. The sequence continues at coordinate 7,967 of JAGSHJ010000114.1, forward strand.
TGGCTCTTCTGTATCAAGGCTGTAGTTTGAGTCATTGGCGGCCTGCTTAGCAAGCTTTTCAATCAGCTCCATGTCACATGATGGCTCAACCCAAAATTCAATGTGGGCCCAGATGATACTATCGTGCATAGTAAGGTTTTGAATTTCCTTTATAAGCATTTTGGAATTTGGAATTACATATCGTTCCCAGTCCCAAACTCTTAATACACATTGAGTAAGATCAATTCTTTCAACAACACCATATTGACCTTCTATTCGAACAGTATCTCCAACCCTAAAAGGTTGAAAGAATGAGATAATCACACCAGCAATGATGTTTTCCAAAAAAGGCTTTAATGCAATACCTGCAGCGACTGAAACAATAGTTACGACCAATGAAATATAAATAGCCGGAAGTGCTGACAGATAAGGGATAGAGAGAATTATAAGCCATGCAATGACCATAAGAAGCGGAAAGAGCCTCTGTATAAATACAAATCTCGACTGAATACTGTCGATACCCAGTTTAAAAATTTCTTTGTCATCAATTTCATCGGGAGTGTCACTGTGGATAGGATCGAATACTTCCCTCTTTTTTGCCTTTTTAAGCATCCTTCTCTTCTTATTTAATAGAGAGAAGTTTCCTGCCAGATATAGGGCCAAAACAGTGAGTGTCACAGATGCCGGGTAACCATATGTTGTAATAATTTCTTTCATG
>JAGSHJ010000393.1 GCA_023954595.1 Bacteriovoracaceae bacterium
AAATCACGACTCCCTTACTAGTAAGCTTAAAGTCTCCACCCATTCTCTTTATGAATTCTAATATCTGACTGTCACCTTGTAGTGGATCAATGACATGGGCATTAGTGACTGTCACAGGAGTCGTAAGTGCCGCGAATGCCGCAAAATAACCAAAAGAGCTATAGTCTACAGGAACATGGTAGGTCGTGGACTCTGAAAGATCCTCTAAGACTTTCTTTGTCATTTTAAAGTAGCCTCCAGAGGCAACTAAGTTTACAGCGCTAACATCTAGATTTGCTTTTTCTGATATCAACTCTAGAGCACTTGCAAACTGAGTAGATTTTGAACAATCCACTTCAATTTTTTGACCTTTAAAGATTGGGCCTTGTACTAAAATAAAATCCTCTCCAAGCTCTACCTTAACAGCTAGGGAATTAAGTAACTTAATATATTCATTGATTGGACGTTTTAAAAATCGAGGGTGTACTTTTAATTTTACAGGGACACTCAATAGCGACACTAGTGCCATAAAAAAGCGAATAGTAGTTCCACCTTCGCCTAAATAAACTGAGCATCCAGATTTAACATCATCAATACAACCGATGATTTCTACATCATTATTTTTCTTTAAGACATTGATTCCAAGCCCTGCTAGGCCATCAATCATGAACTCTACGTCTTCTGAATGTGGGAGATCTTTAATTAATATTGGTCTTTTATCTATGGCCGCAAGAATTAGGGACCTATTAGCATAGGATTTGGAAGTTGGGCAAAGGAGCTCACTGTCTAATTTATGCGAAGAAAGACTTATACTTGTCATGACTGGACAGCCCTTGTTTAAGTTGTTCAAGGTTTAAGTATCTATATTCAACATCTCCAATCTCCTTGGGGATAATAAACATTAACTCGTCACCCTTTCTCTTTTTATCCATAAATAAGAGTTCCCAAAACTTTTGAGCATTAAGTTTTTGTGGAAGCTCATAATCTAGTTCCAGAGTAGATTTCATCCAAACAAGTTCATCTCTCAAATGGTCTGAATATAAATCCAGAACCATCTCAAGACCTATGGCCACAGCAATCCCGTGAGGTATTCCCGTTATTTTCTCCACAGCATGTCCAAAGGTATGGCCTAAATTTAATTTGGCCCTTTCTCCACCTTCTTTAAAATCTTTTTCCACAATTTCTTCTTTGCATCTTCTGCAAAGGTCAATGGTTCGATCCAGATCATTTTCTTTTAAAGCAGCATATACGCTCTTGTCTAAGAAAGCGTATTTTGTAAGCTCCCCCCGTCCAGAATCTTGTTCTATTTTAGGAAGGGTGTTTAAGAACTCCAGGCATACAAAGCTTTTAACCGGCATATGGAATGCACCTATTAGATTTTTTCCATACTTTGAATTTATTCCTGTTTTACCACCAATTGAAGCGTCAATTATCGATAGCAATGTTGTAGGAACAACAATCCAATCAATGCCTCTTAGAATAGTACTTGCCACAAATCCAGCAAGATCAGAAAGAGCTCCACCGCCAATGGCCACAATTCTATCAGACCTTGTAATCTGAGCAGCAAGGAAGAAGTTTAAGCACTTCTCAAAGCTTGCCATACTCTTATGAGACTCAGGATCTTTAAGAGTTAGAACATGTTTATCTTTTAGAAAATCAAGCTCACTTGTATAAAGATCAACGAGCTTTTCATCAACAATAAAGAATTTCTCGTCGGCCAATTCTTGCTTAAGGCCTACTAAACTGATATTTGCCATAATAGATAACTACCTTATTTGTTAGGAATGGGCCATGAACCAAGAGTATTTCAAGATCTTAAAAGAAATCAATAGCTTAGAACAAAACATCAGCACCTTGGAGACCACTAACAACAATGAGACTGCTCGAGTCAGTAAACTCCAAGATAGACGACAACTTGCCCAAGAAGAGCTTGAACAATATAAGGCCTCTTTAAAGGATAGACGACTTCTAGCACAAAAAAATGAAAACGAGCTCTCCTCCACTGACTCAAAATTAGCAAAAATCAAGGCCGACATCGGTGGATCTTTTGATTCAAAAGAGATGGAGCTCCTTGATAGAGAAAAGCAAAAACTCTCCATTCAACTTGATGAATTAGAATCAGCAGGATTTGAACTTCTTGAACAGATGGAAGAACTTGAACAACTTATAAAGGATAAGCAAACCTTTATACAAGGTGTCGGTGAAACCATAGATGAGATACAACAAGAAGTTGATCAACTTGTTAATGAGAATCAAAAGCAGATAAACTCTTATCAATCAAGAATCGACTCTTCTCTAACGCAGCTTCCTGAGAATTTTGTAAATACATATCAAAAGCTTAAGACTAAAAACTTGTCTGTATCATTGTTTACCAAAATACAGGCGGGAAAGTGTTTTGTATGTAAGATGGGCGTCGATAAAACGAGAGAAGCACAAGTTGAAGATCAACTTCAACTTAAGACATGCTCCTCTTGTGGTAGAATATTTATTCCAAATCAGGCGCTTTTTTAAATTTTGCCATAACATCAAGAAACGTTTTGTAAAATGCTGGAATGAACAACAATGTAATCGCCGACGCAAATAAAAGTCCATAGGCGAAGCTTGTTGCCATCGGCTTTAAAAATGGGTCCCCTCCTGGCATATGGGCCACAGGTAGAAGGCCCACGACAGTTGTGAAAGTTGTAAGAATAACAGGACGGAACCTACTTATTGTTGCCTTTACAACGGAGTCGATAGTCCAGCCTTCAAGCTCTAAAGTACGAGCAATAAATGTTACAAGAACAATTGAGTCGTTAATTACAACCCCTACAAGACCTAGCATCCCCATGAGCGCCATAAATCCGATAGGAAGTCCAAAAACTTTAAAAGAGGCCACAACACCAATCAATCCAAATGGGATTGCCGACATGATGATCACTGGAAGTGCCAAGCTTTTAAATTGAATAAAGATGATTATAAAAATAATAATCATGGATGCGGCAAGTGCCTTTTTAAAACTCTCCAATGACTCTTGAGTATCTTTATTCTCACCTGAGAGTTCATAGTCTACGCCATCTACATCTTTTAGTTTTTTATCCAAATACGGGACTAGTTCTTTATTAACAGCAGCTGAAGTGGTTTTTGTCATGTCGACTTCTCCACTGATGGCCACAGTTCTTTTGCGATTGAGTCTTCTTATGACATAGGCACCTTTCTCTTCAACAAAGTCTACCACTTGGGATATCTTGATATTTCTTCCTTGCTCATTTTTTACTTCAAGCTGATTTAAGATCAATTCATCTGATCTTTGCAATTCATT
>JAGSHJ010000554.1 GCA_023954595.1 Bacteriovoracaceae bacterium
GCAGAACCATCACCTTTATAGCGAATCGGTTGATCGGTGACGACAGTAAAGTCATCAAATTTGGCTTCGAGTCTTAAGTTTTCAAGAAAATTGACTTTGATTTCCATGAGACGGTTTCCAGTTTTATTACACTATGATTTAAATAGTGCAATTATCGTTACTTTCTAAGCATTAGTCTTGAGAAAAGGACATATTATGTTGAATTTATTGGGTTTAGCTCATCTGTCTATGCAAAGCGGCATTTATTTACTTATTCACAGAAATTGTGAATAAGCCTGTGAATAACTTTTCAATTAGATAGCTACAAGCCAATTAAATGAACAAGCTTGATAAGATTGGGCAGTTTTTAACCAGTTTTTTTAATAAAGTAAAACCCTCAATGAAGGTGTGATGATATATTGGCATTTAACCTGTAGAGACGCGATGCTTCGCGTCTGTTTGTTACAATCTGGATTGATTTGTAGTCTATTGAGACGCAAAGCATTGCGTCTCTACGTTTGTGTTTTTGTCATTATTGTATTGTAGCGGTGCCCACAAGGGCGTCTAATGTTTGAGTTCATTAAAATTATTAATAGAATTGAGATAGGCGCTCTAAGTACACAAGAGGTTTATTATTTGTACTTGCTATTTGATTATAGATTCATTAAATTAATGAATCCGCCAAATAACGAGTTTCCATTATGTTTAAAAACCGCTTCACCTTCGCAACACTAATCCTTATATTTATTTTCCCTATATCAAATAGTATTGCAAAAAAAGAAACCGATGAAGCCTTAAGCAAAGCGGTTTCTGGTCTCAAATTTCGCAGTATTGGTCCTGCGTTTATGGGAGGACGTATTGCTGATATTGCTGTGAGTCCTAAAGATAAAAGCACTTGGTATGTTGCTGTTGGCTCAGGCGGCTTATGGAAAACAAGCAACAGAGGCACGACTTGGAATCCTGTTTTTGATAAACAAAAGTCCTATTCTATCGGCACTGTTAGTATTGATCCAAACAATCAAGATGTTATTTGGGTAGGCACAGGCGAAAATGTCAGTGGTCGCCATGTAGCTTGGGGAGATGGAGTCTATAAAAGTAAGGATGGCGGTAAGACTTGGAAATCAATGGGACTGAAAGAATCAGAGCATATAGGTAAAATATTAATCGATCCAAGAAACAGTGATGTCCTTTTTGTAGCTGCAGAAGGTCCACTGTGGTCTGCTGGTGGCGAACGCGGAGTCTATAAAAGCATTGATGGTGGAAAAACTTGGGAGTTGGTTCTTGAAATTGATGAAAATACTGGTATTACAGATATGGAATTTGATCCTTCAAATCCTGACACCCTTTATGCCGCGACCTATCAACGTCGTAGACAGACTTGGTCATTTTTAGCTGGTGGACCCAAATCAGGCATTTACAAGTCAACGGATACAGGTGTTACTTGGAGCCAAGTTAAAACAGGATTACCAAAAGGCGATATGGGTAAAATTGGACTGGCTGTCACCCCAGCCAACCCGGATTTAGTCTATGCAACAATAGAAGCCAACAAAGAAGAAAAAGGCTTTTATAGATCACAGGATAAAGGCGAAAGCTGGA
>JAGSHJ010000062.1 GCA_023954595.1 Bacteriovoracaceae bacterium
CGGCTTTTCTTGTCAGCAATTCTGAAGCTTCAATTTTTGTGGCCATCTCCGCCAGTTCAAAGCTAATAGCCTGAAAAGAAGAAATTGGTTTTCCAAACTGGTGACGTTCTTGTGAATATTTTACGGATGCGACAAAAGCTCCCTTGGCAATACCTATTGAAAGAGAAGCTATATCTAGAAGAAGAAAAATGGCATGTAATGGTGTCTGCTTTGTAAGTATAAATTCCAAAACCAGAAACCTCATTTTAAAAACAGATGGACTTCCATCTCTTATTGATAAAGACATTGATAAAATTACAAAGCTTACCAAGGGTCAGCTTAGTAAAAAATTGATGGAAAAAGATCCAGACTACATCACTGAAGAGATCAGAATATTCACACGTAATCTTTTTCACAACTACCTTGGCTACAAGCCCATCACTATCGTTCAACTTGTATGACTCTCTTTCTGTCCATACTCGCAATCCTCACATGTGCACTAATTGCATTTGCGATGAGATCAAAAGTTAAGGGCCCGAAGGAGCTTTGTTTGATTTGCGAAAAAGAGCTAGCAACGCCTCTTTATCATGACAGTCACGCCTTTTGTGAAAAACATATAGATGTTTATAAACACGGAAATTGGAAGCTATTGGTATCAGGTAACGCAACAGCCGACGACCCAGAGTACGGAGTTAAAATATATAAACTCAAGACTCTTCTATCTCAGCTTGATCTACCAAGCCACATATTAGTGGATTACGAACTTGAAAATGGATCTATTATAACGAAAATGAAATTGATGACTTTAGAAGAAAATTTGGAGAAGGCACAGGCCCTCTCCAAATCTATTTTTAATTAGTTTCTGTCAGATAGTTCTTGGTTGTTACCATCTTTTCTCATAAATGATGGAGTATCAAACTCATCATCATCAAAGTTCATGAAGCCAAGCTTTTCAGCAATTGATTTTGCTTTTGAGCTAGAAGCTTCCATTCTTACTTCTTCGTTCTCTCTTGAGAAACGTCTTGGACTTTCTACCTGCTCTTCATTTGAAGATTGTTCACTTTTTACATTACCATAGTTGCTTGCAGCATCTTTGATACTTTGAGCAAGGTTTGTTCTAGTTACAGGAGCTTGTCTGTTGTCATACTCTTCAAAACGCTGCTCTTCAGCTTCGATGTTGCTAGCTTTTACTTCTGAGTAAGAGTTTTCATCTAAGAATTTATTTAGAGCGCCAGAGTTGTTAGACACTGACTGAGAAAAGTCTTGTGCTACTTCTTCTTTAACAGGAACTGCTGTTTCAGAAGAAAGAGTTGAGTAAGAAGTTTGTGGCTGTTGAAAAGTTTGAACTGGCTCAACTGGCTTTTGAACAGTTTCAGTTGGAGCAGCGACTTTCTCTTGTCCACCAAGTCCTGTAGCAATTACAGTAACTTTAATTTCATCACCCATATTTTCATCAATAACTGTACCAAAGATAATTTCAGCATCTTCATCTGCTGCTTCCATGATTAAAGTCATTGCTTCATTTGCTTCATGCATACTTAGAGTTTCGTTACCAGTGATGTTAACGATAATTCCTGTAGCACCATCAATTGTAATGTCCTCAAGTAGAGGAGAACTGATTGAAGTGTTTGCTGCCTTAACCGCTCTATCAGCACCTTCAGCAATACCAGTACCCATAAGAGCAAGACCCTTATTTGACATTACAGTGCTTACGTCTGCAAAGTCGGCGTTAATAAAGCCAGTATTGTTGATAAGGTCAGAAATACCTTGAACTGCGTTCAATAGTACATCGTCAGCTTTCTTAAATGTATCTACTAGAGACAGGCTTTCACCAGCTAATTGTAGTAGTCTTTGGTTAGGAATAGTAATAAGAGAGTCAACGCTTTCTTCAAGGGCTTTAATACCCAAGTTTGCTTGCTTCATTCTCTTTCTGCCTTCAAATACGAAAGGCTTAGTAACTACACCAACAGTTAGAGCACCCATTTCTTTTGCAAGTTTTGCAATAACTGGAGCTGCTCCAGTACCTGTTCCACCGCCCATACCGGCAGTTACAAATACCATATCTGCACCTTCAACAACTTCGCTTAGTCTCTCGTAGTCGTCTAGAGCTGCTTTTCTTCCAACTTCAGGATTAGCGCCAGCGCCAAGACCCTTAGTTAGATCAGAACCTAATTGGATTTTCGTAGGTGCCAAATTCGCCGATAAGGCCTGGGAATCTGTATTTGCTACAATAAACTCCACACCTTGAAGACCTGATTTGATCATTGTATTTACGGCATTACATCCGCCTCCGCCAACGCCAATAACTTTTATTTTTGCGCCAGTCGAAACTTCTCTGTTTTCGGCAATTTCAAACATATTTCCTCCGAATTAAAAAATCTCTCTAAAGACACTTCTGATTGAATCACTGAAGCGCCCAAAGATATCTTGTTCTGTATTGCTATTTTGTTTATTACTATTGTTATTTTTTTGCTTAGGTACAACTCTTGATTCAAGCAGAAGACCAAGCACTGTTGAGAACTTTGGATTTTGCATAACATTTGTCATGCTACCAAATGGCTTAGGGTAGCCAATTTTTGCTGGCTTTTCTAAAACGTACTCGGCCAACTCTGGTAAACCTTTAATTAAAGCACCACCACCAGTGATAATGTAGCCACCATTTATAAGTTCAAATAAGTTTTTCTCTTTAAGGATATCCTGAACAATTGTAAAAAGCTCTTCAGCTCTTGCTCCAAGAACTTCAGCTACTTGACCAACTTTAACTTCTCTTTGCTTTGTGTTGGATAGGCCATTTACAGTTATGTGTGCAGATTGATTAACTTGTTCAGGAAGAACACAACCATGGTTAACTTTAATTCTCTCAGCTTCATTGTGAGGTATTTTTAAAGCTACCGCTAAATCATTAGTAAAGTGATTGCCACCAACCGGGATGATTTGAGAATGTGCCAGACTACCATCTTTCCAAACAGCAAGGTCTGTAGTGCCACCACCGATATCAACTAACACAACTCCCAAGTCTTTTTCTTCTGAAGTAAGAACAGAGCGAGAAGATGCAATAGGTTGAAGAACAATATCTCTTGCTTCAATACCAGAGGCCTCTACACATTTAATAAGATTTTGAATGAGGGGAGTCTTACCAGTGACTATATGAACATGTGCCTCAAGACGAGAACCACACATTCCAACAGGGTCTTTTACACCACTTGTGCTATCTACTCTAAATTCTTGTGGAATAACGTGCAAAACTTCGCGATCAGTCGGGATTAGAACTGCTTTAGCTGCTTCAATTACCCTCTCTACGTCACTTGCAGTGATTTCTTCACCTTTAACGGCAACAACACCAGAGCTATTGAAACAATAAATATGATTGCCAGCAATGCCTAGAGTTGCAGATCTCACCTCAGAAACGCCGGCCATCATTTTGGCCTCTTCAATAGCGCATCTTATAGAGCGTACAGTTTTATCAATATTAACCACTGAGCCTTTTTTAAGGCCGTAGCTTGGATGGGAGCCAACACCAATAATTTCGAAACCGTCAATATTTTCAGAGGTTTGTGCGCCAAGAATTGCGCAAACTTTAGTAGTGCCAACATCAAGAGCTAATGAATAGTCTTTTTCGTTCATGATGAGATTCCTTTCTCACTATATCACTCAGACATAGAAACAGAGTCGTTCTGCTAGGCGCATACTGCACCTTATTAATTAATCCTAGATTGTGTCAGAGAACTTGACAACAATTTTTTTGGAATTTGTAAGATTTATTACGGCGGGTATTGTGTTCTTCTTTTTCATGTATTCAACGACTTTAGCAAGCTTTTCAACCTTTTGATTCCAGAAGTCAGACCCCAAAAAAGCAGAAGAAGGTCTACGGTTTATTGAAAAAATCATTGTCAGTTTTTTATCCTCATCCAGAATGATTTCAGATAGTTTGTCCTTAAATGCGTGATCAAAAGTTAGTGCCAAATGAGTCATTTGTTTTTGAATATCGCTATTTAATAGCCCCACAGGAAAGGCCAAATTAGGCAGTTTTTTAGTTAATTTCTTCTCCGAACGAAGAAGAACTTCGTAAGTTGGGTCAACAAACTCACCACTTTCTACCAATATTGCAGTATAGAACTCTTCACCGTTTTCTTTATAAATTTGTGCCTTCATTACCGGTTTAGGGCAATCAAAGTTGAATCGAATGAGTTTTACTGCTGGATCATAGGAGATCTTGTAAGACGATAAGAAGTGCTTCTCATCTAATTTTTTCTCTACGATTAGATTTTTTACGGCCATAAGAGAGTTTGTTTCTTCAAACTTTCTCATAAGCGTCAACGTAAGTTTACCTGCGACCTTGGAAGGACACGATCCAAAATAAGTCTTATACTGAATATCCTTAAGTAGGTTATAAGTAGGCGACTTGGCCAAGGAGTATGTGGATAAAAGAGCGCAAAATAACGCGGTGATAAACTTCATACTAAAATTTTAATAAATTTTAGCTTCTAATTCAAACTTTATTCCCGTGTGCAGCAACAATTCTTCCTTTGTAAGCCCAATTAGAGCGTTGAAGTCCTCAAAAGTTGCACTTCCCTTGTTTTCTAAGAAATTACAGTGCTTATCGCTCACTTCAAGGTCATTTATTTTCAAGAGATTCAGTTTTAGTTTATCAATAACAAGACCGGCCTTGTGGTTTGCATCGTAGTTTTTCCAAACACAACCACAATTGAAACTTGCTAATGGTTGAGTCGATTTACGATAACTCATATATTCTTTGATTTTTTGACTGATCTTCGGATCTTCACCATGGTGGAGCAGTCTTGCCTCAATAATAATTTCTCCTTCACTAACAAAATGATTTTTGCGGTAAGAGAACGAGTTTTCATTTATTTTTTCTACTCTAACTTTTCCAGTTGGTTCAAGAATGGTCACCGACTCTACAATATTACAGATCTCTCCCAAGGCCGTGCCAGCATTCATGTAGATTGCACCGCCTAGGCTTGCAGGAATCCCGGTTAGAACTTCCCAGCCTTTAAGTCCAAACTTTTGGGCATGACTTTGCAATAAATTTAAAGGAGTCGACGCCGGTAAGTCATAAAACTTGTGAACAGTCTTAAAGATGTCTCTATCCAATGGAAGCTTCAACTTAATAAATAATGTATTTTTTGTTTTAGAAATGACCTGGTTCGCACCCCAACCAAGTACATGATACTCAATCCCGTGCTTTTGCAGGCCTTGGATAACTAATGTAAGAGCATCTATTGATTCAACAGTTGCAATGTCACCAATTGCCTTGAGCTTTATCGTTGTATACTTCGCCAGGTCAACGGATTCGAAAAGGTTGACCCCCTCAATCTCTTTGACCCAGTTTAAACTCACAGAATTTCTCTTACCAGTCTACTAATCGATCCAGCGCCTAGAGTTAAATAGAGCTTTTTATCTTTTGGCCTTGCAAGAAGGTGCTCTTTCATGTCGTCTAGGTTTTCTATATAGGAAGCGTTACCGCCGGCCTCATTGATATTTTTAACCATAATTTCAGAATCGATATACGCAATTGGTTCTTCACTTGCTGCATAGATTGGTAAAATGTAGACCTTAAAGTCTCTCGTTAAAACATCTACAAATTCATCCCAGTGATTTTTACTTCTTGAAAATCTATGTGGTTCAAAAATCACATTGATCTCATAATCCTCATATCTATTTTTGATAGCATTCAAAGTTGCATCAATCTCTGTTGGGTGATGGCCATAATCATCAATTACCATGATATTTTCATCTTGGCGCAAAGTTTCCAAACGTCTACTAACACCCTCAAAATCAATAATAGCTTCGGCAATATCTTTAAAGCTAGCACCTAATTTATGTGCAACAATTATCGCTCCAACAGCATTTAAAGCGTTATGCTCACCATGCATTTTGATTTTGAATTGGTTTTTATCACCTTCAGTCTCAAGCATAAAACTTAAATAATCACCGTCTTTTTTTAGTTCACTTGCGGTGTAGTCCAGAGAAGGTGCGGCAAGCTCTTTGCCTTTAATACCAAAAGTCACAAATGGTCTTTTTAATTTATCTAGGCTTTTAGCAAGTTGGGTATCATGACCATTAATTATTAGATGGCCATAAAACGGAACTTTATTGGCAAAGCTCACAAACGCATCCAAAAGTGCTTCTTCTGTTTTGTAATAGTCTAAATGATCATTATCTATATTTGTGATTACTGAAATTATTGGATTTAGATATAAAAAGGATCCATCTGATTCATCAGCTTCTGCTACCAAGTACTCGGCCTTACCTAGACCAGCATTACTTCCAAGATTTTTTACAACGCCTCCAACAATAAAAGTTGGTTGGAAATTCAAGTTACTTAAAATCGTTGCTAAAAAACTCGTTGTTGTTGTCTTTCCATGAGAGCCAGCAACAGCAATACCAAACTTGAGTCTCATCAATTCAGCCAACATTTCTGCACGTTTGATGATTGGAATTCTTTTTTCCTTAGCACCAATAAATTCTGGATTTGTTTCAGTTACAGCAGATGAATAAATAACGATATCAGCTTCTTTAACGTTGTCTTTTTTATGTCCTACGTAAACCTTAGCGCCAAGTGACTCCAACCTTGCCACCACAGGTGAGCGTCCAAGATCCGAACCTGAAACTTTATATCCTAAGTTCAATAGCACTTCAGCAATACCGCTCATGCCAATGCCACCGATTCCAATAAAATGTAATTGTAGTTCTTTATTAATTCCGTACATCATTAACCACTTGTTCAAAAATTATTTTACAGGCATCGAGATTAGCACATTCACCAATTGGAGAATACAGATTCTTTTCGACTACTTCATTAATGGCATCAAAAATATCTTGCTCTATGGATTCTAGATTCTTGTTATAATCAATAACGTTAACATAAAAGCAATTCTCTTTTTTCAATTCCTCAGCATTAAACTTCTGATGGTTGTCTGTAGCAAAAGGGAATGGAACCAGAATACTTGGTCTTCTCGCAACTCTAAGCTCTGAAATAGTCGATGCTCCAGCTCTTGCGATGATTATATTTGCCCACTGATACAACTCATCCATGTTGTTCAAGTATTCTTTCTGCTCATACTTTATGTTTTGAGAAACTTCTAAGTTACTCAAATTTCCCCTACCAACCTGATGGATGATATGTATTTTTTTAGGCCACTGTCTTTTCACTAGTTTTTCTACGGCGTCATTGATTTGTTTTGCACCCAAGCTTCCGCCGAATACAAGTATGCGAACTTCTTCTGAAGTTTCATTGTCACTGTACTTAATTTTTGATCGGATAGGGTTACCCGCAATCACAAGTTTATGGTCTTTTTTGATACCGCGTGTATTTTCAAAGTTTAAAAATACTTTGTTCGAGATTTTTGAAAGAAGTTTATTCGTAAGTCCTGCAACTGCATTTTGCTCAATGATATAAACCTTTATTCCTAAAAGTTTACCCGCAAGCAATGTTGGGCCGCATACATATCCACCTGCTCCCAATATCGCAGATGGCCTTTTAATTATTAATTTAAATATCACGCTAAGAAAGACAAAGAGATTCAGCACAACATTTTTAAAAAGAATTAGCGGATTTTTAGATCTCAAAGGCCTAGAGTCTAAGTGTAGAACTTTTGATTTATTATCCTTAAATAGTTGGTAATCCAAATATCTAGTTCCTGTAAAAAACAGGACTTCAAATCCACTTTCTTGAAAGCGCTCTCCTAAACTAAGTGCAGCATTAATGTGCCCACCAGTTCCTCCGGCAGAAATAGCAATGTATTTATTCATAAGATCTTGAGTAAAAGTTTGTTGCAGGGTTGTTAATGTATTGCGATTGTTCTTGTTCTTCTTCCACCTGGGACCTTGGGTTTAGTGCCGAGAAGATGAAGCCAATTGCCAACAAGTTAGCAACCAGTGATGAACCACCATAAGATATAAAAGGTAAATTTAATCCCTTAGTAGGTAATAGCCCAAGGACTACACCCATATTAAGAAATGCCTGCAGACCGATACAAAAAATCAAACAGGCCATAAGTTGTTGATTAACCCTACTTTTTACAGTTAAGGCCAACTTAAATCCAAAGTAGATAAATGCAGTAAAAAGGGAGACGACAGCAAATAGCCCTAAGAAACCTAGCTCCTCGCCAAGTACACTTAAAATGAAATCGTTATAGGCCTCTGGAAGATAAAATAGCTTTTCAGTACTATTGCCCACACCCTGTCCAAAGAAGTGACCATTTGCAAAGGCCAGATAGGATTGAATGATCTGAAAGCCACTGTTTTGAGGGTCGGCCCATGGATCCAAGAAGGTTAGGAGCCTTTTCACTCTATAAGGAGCTGAAACGAGTATAAACCCAATACCAACAGCACCAACAGCACCGATTGAATAAAAGTATTTACGAGGGAAATCACTTAGAAAGCACGCGAAAGCGATCATAACAGCAGATATTGTAAAGGTTCCAAAATCTGGTTGAGCAATTAGGATGCCAAGAGGAACGATGAAGGCCAATGCTTTTTTAGCTCTTTCCTCCAAACTATATCCATTAAAGTGATTAAAGTAGTGAACGGCCGTGAACAGAAGTGTGTATTTAATGAATTCACCAGGCTGTAGGCTAATTCCACCTAAAGAGAGCCAACGCTGTGAGCCCTTAATATTTATTCCCAAAGGGGAGAATGTAAGCGCTAAAAGCGCAGTCATAACCCAGTTAATTTTTACTATGTGCTTATACCAGAAAGCGACCTTCGTTTTACTAACAACAAAAGCAACACCAGCACCAAATATTAAAAATGACAGCTGTTTAAATAAAAAGTGAGTGGATGATCCTAGAACCTCTTTAGAATAAATATAACTAGAGGAGTAGACCATTATGATCCCAATGATAATAATCAGGGACACATCTAGAAGGAAATATTTTTTGAGTTTAGTAACCATATGCTGTTAATACCTTATAGTAATTTTAACAGCATATGGCATGTTACATCAATTAACAATTAGAGTTGGAAAATCAGCTTTTTAAAATAACTGCCTTTTTCTTCATAATCACGGAAGATGTCAGTAGCTTCATTACCTGGACAAAGAATTACAGTGTCGCCAGTTCTGGACTTTTGATATGCTAGTAGGATTGATTCATCAAATGAACCTACCAAGAAAGTTTGAGTTGCGTCACCGATTAGACGGTTCATGTTCTCTTTACACTCACCCACTAAAACCATCAATCTTACTTTCTCTTTGATGATATCAGCAAAGCCTTCGTAATTTTGCTCAGTGTCTCTACCACCTGCAATTAGAATTATTGGCGGTTTCAAGTTGCTTAGAGTCTCACTTAGCTCTTCCATAGTTTCAGATTTTGCATCGTTATAGAACTTAACGCCATTTTTCTCGATAACAAATTCCATACGGTGTGGAATACCAGGAAACTTCTCAATACATGTTTGAATGGAAGCATCAGATACTTTAAGGGCCTTACATGCTGTAATTGCAGCAAGTAGGTTCTCTCTATTGTTCTGACCAACGATTCTCATGTTTATAACTCTAAACTCTGAGTGGTAATGAATATTTGAGTGAATTCTCTTCTCGTGAAAATGCGTCCCTTGGATTTCAGCCAAAACACCCATCTTAACGAAAGACTTTCTAGAATACCAAAATGTCTGCGCTTGAGAGTTTCTAAGCATAGAGTTACTAGAGAGCTTGTCGAAGTTTACAATTAAGAAACTTTCAGGATTTAGATTTTTCAAAACCTTCAATGAGTTTTCAATGTACTCACCTGCAGTTTTAAAACGTCCCTCTATAACACGCTCTTCGATATTTGGATAAACGGCCAAAATAGGCTGAAAGTTATCCATTGATTGTAGTTGGAATGGTGAAACTTCAACTACCACGTAGTCGATTTCATCTTTATTCGGCAACATAAGAAAGTTACAAAATGGCTCGCTGTTTGTGCCACCTACGAATACGTTCTTCTTATCAAGCTTTAGAGCAAAACCAATCATGTGAGTAATTGTGGATCTACCCTTGCTACCGCAAACAGCAATAACCGGTTTGTCACAATTAGCGTAAGCAAATGCAAACTCACCAAAAACTTCTGCTCCGTGCTCTCTAGCTTTTTGAAGCTGAGGCATTCCTGGATCAACTGAGGAGGAATATACGACAACATCAGCTTCGATAAAGTCTTCATCCTTATGCTCACCCAAGGTCATTGCAGGAGTTGGGTTTATCTTCTTAAGCCTTTTAACCTGTTTGTTCAGATCAAAAATCGGCTTAATGTCCGTGACCTTGATTTGGCACTCATGTTGATTGAAAAGGTTTATAAGAGCAAACCCAGTTTTTCCCAGGCCAACAATTAAAACTTTCTTGCCACGATATTTTTCCATTAAAACTCCTTATTACCTTAACTTCAATGTGGCTATTGCCAAAATTGAGAGAACGGCGCTTACAATCCAAAACCTTACTATTACTTTTGGCTCCGGCCAGCCTTTCAACTCAAAATGATGATGAATAGGCGCCATTTTAAATATTCTTTTTTTTCTTAATTTATAGGATCCCACTTGCAATATTACCGACAAGGCCTCCATTACAAAAATGCCACCGATGACCACAAACAGGATTTCATTCTTGGTTAGAACCGCCAGAGACCCTAAAAGACCACCTAGAGACAAAGATCCAACATCCCCCATGAAAATCTGTGCAGGATAGGAGTTGTACCATAGAAATCCAACACTAGCTCCAACAACCGCCGCTGACAATACTACCAGTTCTCCAACATTTTCAATATAAGGAATGTACAAATAATTTGAAATTTCCACATGCCCGGCAACATAGGCCAAAATACCCAGGGTTGCTGCACTTGTAAGAATTGGACCTGTAACTAAACCATCCAGGCCATCGGTTAAGTTTACCGCATTGGAAGAGCCTACAATTACGACACTTGCGAAAACTACATAAAACCACCCCATATCAAACAATGGGCCTTTTAAAAAAGGTACGTAGAGCTGAGTGTCAATAACATCAAAGCTTATCATTGCTGAGCTTGCCAGAATCGCTGTAGAAAATTGCCACAAAAGCTTGCCTTTGGCCGATACGCCATCGGAGTTCTTTTTGATAATCTTCAGATAGTCATCCAGCCAACCTAGTAAAAAGTAGGAGAGCATTACAAGTAAAGATA
>JAGSHJ010000030.1 GCA_023954595.1 Bacteriovoracaceae bacterium
AACTTACTTTTTTCTATAAAGTCATAAATCATATTTAAATATGGAAGGATGTCCTTATTAGGGAAGTTATCCATATAGCTCTGTAGTGATATATTTACTTGGCGGACAATATCAGAATTTAGAATCAAATCTGTATGACGTTTGAGAAGAAGCCCATTTGTGGTCAACTGTAACCTAGAGTCGTGATTTGAACAAATAGCAATTATATCTTTGAACTTTGGATGAGCAAGGGGCTCTCCCATAAGATGTAAACAAAGCTGCTCTGCCAAGGGAGCTGCCTGAGTGACAATCTTAGTAAAGTCCTCTAGTGACATTACATCTTGTTGACGCTGATCAATGGGACAAAAAGAACAATTGAGATTACATACATTGGTTATTTCAATATATGCCCGTTTATACATTTTATTCATGATTCACTATACTCTATCTAAATTGGCGCCTCAATAGATACAGGGCACTTTCATTAATTAAAGCTCCCAATCACCATTAGCTTCAGGTTGATATAGGATTTGAGTAATCTCTAGTGTCTTTATCTTGCCGTTAGGAAAGCTCCAACGTATAGATTGTCCAACCCTTAATCCAATTAAGGCCGAGCCCATTGCGGCAAGAATTGATATTTTTCCAGTACTTGAATCTGCCCTATTTGGATAAACCAACTCTACTGTCATTTCCTTATGATCTTCTAGTATCTGATATTTAACGATTGAGTTCATCGTTACTAAATCAGCCGGTACATCTTTAGAGCTAATGACGTTAGCTCTTTCAAGTTCAACCTCTAGGGCATCGAAATCGGAAGACTCTTGTTTATTAAGGATACTCATAATCCTAGCAAGGTCTTTATCACTTACCATAATATTATTATCAGCTTGTTCGTTCATGAATCCTCCCTAAAAAATTTCACATTGCTCAGAAAACTCTAACAGCTTCCCAATATCGTTTAACTTAATTTCTCTTCCACTCTTTTGAATATACCCATCTCTTTCAAGCTTGCTCAATGTTCTTGTAACAGTCTCAGTTCTTGCACCACAAAACTCACCAATCTCTCTTCGTGTCCACGGATGGTCAGGGTGAATTTGTTTTAGGTATATAAGCGTTTCAATTACCCGGGAAATTACCCGCTTACCTGTAATATCCTTGAGTCTTTGTTCTGCCCTTCTGAGGTCTACGGCCAAGGTTTGCGTTAATAAATTATGAAGCTCAGGCACCTCATGTTGCAGTTGCTGTACAGAATCAAATTTGAAATATATTAGTTCCACATCAGTTAAGGCCAGAGCACTTGCATGATAGCTCTCACTACTTAAAAGCGAACGGTAGCCTAATAAATTGCGCTCACCTATAACTCTTAGAAGAGTGTCATCACCACTTACACTAAAGCCCATGAGCCCAACAATACCTTTTTTAATAAAGTTTAGACCCTTATCTTGTTCACCCTTGCGATAAAGGATTTTTCCTTTTTCAAAGGTTTTTAAACTACCTTTCTCAATAAGGCCAAGAGGTAGTTGTTCTAGAATGTTAACCTTTTTACTCTCGTAAAAATTCATATAAAACTCCATGAGGTCAGTGTGATTTTAGTGCTAAATGTAAAAAATAAAATTTTAAAGTATCTAAGTATTTGACTGAAAATGAAGATGGCCAACCCAAGAAAGGGCAGCCCTCACTACACCGCTTCGGTAGTGCGAGAAGATATAGGTTGCGAATAGAAAAGATAGCTATACATGTAGAAATAATAGCAGGCCGTGTATAAATGTCAACTGGCTAGCTCCAATGGCAAGCTGTGTGCAGGTGATTATCTAAAGGACAGTCCATGGATTATAGACTCTTTTACTGGGATGTGCCTTTTAGAGGCAACTTCCCAAGACTATTGATGCTTGAGGCCGCACTTGATTTTGAGGAAAGTGACCCTACAATACTGTACACCCAAAAGTCCCTACAAATTGACGGCCCTGGCATGGCACCGCCTTATCTCTATGACATTGCCCTTCGGAAGTATTTAAATCAAATGCCGGCCATCATGATGTATCTAGGGCACAAACACCACCTAATGCCTAAAGATGAGTACGACAAAGCATTAGCTTACAAAATCACACTAGACTGCAATGATGTGTTAATGGAAATCACGAGATACAATGGATCTAAAATGTGGACTAAAAAAGAGTGGAAGGAATTTAGATATGAGCGGTTCTCGAATTGGCTCCAAATCTTTGAATCCATAAGTACTAATGGCATTGATAAAAGTAGTGGTTACACTTTCGGTGGAAAAATAACTGTAGCCGATATTGCCCTAACTGCACTACTAGGTACGATTAAACATTGTCTACCTGAGCTATCAGAGGACATAAAAGAGCATGCCCCGAAGGTATCAAAACTTGTGGAGCGAATTGAGAAGAGAGAGCGGATAAAGCAATATTTGAAAAAGCAGAGAAAGAAATCCGGCCTTGTCTATTGCTCAGGCCGGATTGAGAGCTCTATTCGCGAGATGATTGCAACGCAATGAGCATCTAGTAACAACTAATATCTGTAACAATCCAATTATTGTCTGTGGAGCACATGCCCTTTTGAAACAATTCTTTAACATGGTGGATGAAAAATGCATCAGAGATTTGGATCTCATTATTTCCCACTCTTCTTAACTCATCCAGCATTTCGGCCTGTGTGTAGCTTGAATACTTCTCAGTAAACTTTGCATCCACTTCCTTAAGATTTACAACCTTTCTAGAAAGAGGTGTTTTAATCTGTGTATATTCGTGATCATAGTCACCGTTATAGTAGTTGATTTGGCTATTTAACTCTTCGTCATTTAAATAGAATTTTGCGAATACAAAATTTGTAAGATCAAAAGATTTAACAGGAAATAACTTTCCACGAATAGTGCTAACTCTTCCAGGCAGGATATCATGTAAGGCCCTCATTGAGGCCTGTTCATCGTGGCTGACCATTTCATTAATTGCAGTCTTTGGAAAATTTAAACCAGTAAGCCTTTTAAAAGTAGACTTCACCATTGTATGAAACTCATTCACTGTTTCAATTCTTGCCTTAGTCGAATCATCTAAAGTGCTCAGCCTTTCTTTATAAAAGTTAATGAGTCTTTTTGTTATGGACCATACTGCGGCATTCTCGCTATTTTGAGGATTTCCCCCCTTACTTATGCGATCACCGCCGTCGTAATCAAAGATAGTGCTTAGATCTAATCTTGCGTTTTCCGTATTTTTTTCACTTTCACTGTCCCAAGAAATTAGATCGTTTGAGGCCAAGGCCATAACACCAATGTCTTTTAGAAACACTTTAGATTGGGCGTGTGCGCCACTAGTAACGATTAAAAACGACAACAATAAAATACGCATATAAGTTCCTTATAATTGATCTATGCCAAATGTTGTCGCAAACGGTTTGACATGTCAAACTCACCAAATGGACACCGCTATACTTCTAAATAGGATTATTATTTCTTTAAGAGCCTGGTCATGATGCGATCAAAAGAATTGGTGAAGCTTGCCTTATCCTTAGGCCCTAGTGGAGGTGGTCCACCAGTATCTACACCATTATCGCGAAGGTTTTGCATAAAATCCCTCACAGAAAGTCTCTCACTGATATTCTCTTCAGTGTACAGCTCCCCTCTAGGATTAATTGCAACCGCACCTTTTTCTATGACAAGAGAGGCAAGAGGAATGTCGGCAGTAACAACGAGATCGCTACTACTTAAGTTTTCAACGATATAAAAGTCTGCAACATCAGCACCCTTATCTACCTTTACAGTAGAAATATGTGGGGCCAGTGGTACTGACATGTAGCTATTAGCTACTAAACATACAGGAACATTTAATCTAAAAGATGCCTTAAAAATAACTTCTTTTACCATCTTGGGACAAGCGTCCGCATCTATCCAAATTTTCATCATAGATTTAACTCTAGCATAAAATGATTACAAAAAGACAATTTTTGGAAAAGACCTGACCCAAGTCAATTGATAAGGATCATTCATACTTTCATATTTTTACAAATATACTAAGTGCAGGAGAAAACTATGAAAGACTATCAAAAAGAACTTGAGAAAACGCTTAACTCCAACCGCTTAGACTATGGGATCTTGGCCAAGATCCTCTTCATTACAATGGATATTCTCTATGGAAAAAAGAGGACCATTTTAAAGTTTAAGGTTTTAGAAATTATTGCACGTGTTCCTTACCAGGCATGGGAGCAAGTGGCCTACGTTGCAATAACCCATAATTATAGTTCCCCAAAGTTTGCTCGACGTATTTTTGATTTTGTTAAAGAAGCTAGAGAGCAACAAGACAATGAGCAGTGGCATTTATTAATAGTCGAAGAACTCGTTGAAAAGATGGGAATTAAAAAGAGCTTAATTAAGCATAGGATCATGCCGCAAATCATTGCCCTTACCTATTACTACATAAGTTGGATTTTATATGTAATCAATCCAAAGCTAAGCTATAAACTTAATGCCCACTTTGAAGATCACGCTGAACACGAGTATATGCTCTTTGTTAATGAGAACGAAGAATTGATGAAGACACCTTATGAAAGTTCTTTTGAAGATGATTATGGAAAGTTCGATACATTGAGAGAGTTATTTATTCAAATAGGTCTTGATGAGAGACATCATAAAGAAGAGAGCCTAGCTAGAATAGCAAGTCCACGTTTTAGCTAGCTCTCACTTGAGTTAAGCTGACCACAAGCGGCCATAACCTCATCACCCTTAGTCTCACGAATGAGTGTTGGAATCTTTAAAGTATCCAACACTTCTTTAAATTGATGAACTTTTTCCTGACCTGGCCTTCTGTAATTAGAGTCAGGAATTGGGTTAAACGGTATCAGGTTGATGTATGCCCTTTTGCCTTGGAGTAACTCTCCAGTTCTTTGGGCGTCTTCCACTGAATCATTAAAGTCATCAATTAAAAGGTACTCGTAAGTCACAAACTGTTTTTTTGCTAAAGGAATTTCGTCGATACACTTTAGAACTTCATCCAATGGATATCTTTTATTAATTGGTATGAGTTCATCTCTTTTCACATCAAAAGGAGAATGAAGTGACAACGCCAAATTAACACCAGGGATCTCATCTGCCCAACGCTTCAGCCCTGGGATATAGCCAGAGGTTGAAATTGTAATCTTTTGAGAACCGATACTTGTGCCATGTTTTGAAAGAAAGATTTCACATGCCTTTTTTACAGCATCAAAATTGTGAAGAGGCTCACCTTGTCCCATAAAAACAATGTTTAAAATCCTCTCTTCACCTGGACGATTGTCTTTCAACCACTTCCATGCTTGTAGAAACTGTCCAACAATCTCGCTTGTTTTTAGTGATCGCTTAAGTCCTTGTTTACCAGTGAAGCAAAAGGAGCACTTCATTGCACAACCAACTTGTGAGGATAAACAAATCGAATATTTATTATGAAATGGAATTAAAACGGTCTCAACACTACTGCCATCTTTGAGTTTAAATAGAAACTTAACAGTCTTGTCTTTGGACTCATGAACAGTATCAATCTCAGGCCATTCAAATAGAAAGTTCTCTTCAATGAAGGCCAATGTGCTTTTTGAAATATTATCCACACAAGGAGCTTGAAGCTTTTTCTTATAATACCAGTTATACAGAAGTGTGGCCGCAGAGGTATTGAGCTCATTGTGAGCTAATAAGCTGTGTAGCTCTTCGTAGCTGTATTCAAAAAAAGATGTTTTCATAGGCCATATTTACTAGAATTGAGCACTCATGGCAAATAAGATAACTCGAAAAGACTCAAAGCATCAGAATATATAGATCCCAGAGCACAATTAAGGCCCTGGGTCTGAATCTCAATAGTTTCTTGCACCTCTAATAGGATAATCATTTTCAGGGTTTTTAATGAATTTCAGTCCATTGAGTAGTGTTTCCAAGTCTGGACGCACAAACGGGTTATTAGCAACATCTACAACATGGAGGTTACCCTTTTCATTAACAACGAACATCGCTGGCTCTGAAAAAGGCCTATCTGTTTCTTGTGGTGAGCGTGGATTGGAAATATACAGCCCTAGATTTTGAGCTTGCTCCAGGCTCAGGTCATAACCAATATCAAAGTTGAGGTTCAGCTTCTCTTTTGTCTGTGCCTTGGCCTTCTCTTCTGGATCACATGAGATGGCAACGACATCAACACCTGTTTTATAAAATTGCTCTTTCATTGACTCAACTTGATCAAGAAATTTTGTACAAATTGGGCAGTGCTTTCCTCTATAAACAAAAACCACCTGCCAGTCTGTATTCTCTTTTTGTGCAGCTCCAACTTTTAGGCTACCACCACCAAGTTTTGGTATTTCAATATTTGGAAATTTTTCGCCAGGTTTTAATTTATGACTCATACACCCTCTCTTTTTTAAGTTAGTATGTTGCCAATCATGCGCCACAACTTAACTTATTTCACATGAGAGGGCCGTACAAACCTTAGACGTTCAGAGTTGGTTACTCGCCTTTTTTCTCTTTATTTTCAAGGATCTTAAAAAGATAATGGGAGCGTTTATTTTTACGTTCAAGCTTTAATTTGATCTCTTCGTTTTCAGGATCTTTTTGTAAATCCTCTTTAAGTTCTTCCAATTCCTCAGAATTTTTTTGAATCCAATCTCTAATTTTTTCTACAGATTGAGCTTCATCTGCTTTATCAAAAATTAAATCCTCCGGAGCCTTGGTTTGCACTGTAGGCTCTGCTTTAAATTGTTTAGGTATAAAGGCCTTATCAGTTGTAAAGACCCTTTGATTCATAAAAGTTGGAGAAACGATCTCTACTTGATTTTCATGTAAAACATCAAGCATGTGACATCTAAGCTTTGACTTAAACGAAATAAGATATTTCACTTCCTCCAAGAATCCAGCTACACGATAATTTACAGAATAGTCACCAAGCTCCAACACCTGTACATATGGATCCTTAAGCCCTGCTCTTTCCCCGGCTTCTAGAAGTAGTCCCTCAACACGAGTTCTAGGAACATCATAGCCAAGAGACACTGTGGCAGAAATAATCGTTCCAGAGGAGCGAACAACTGTTACTGCAGAGGTAACAAGGTATAAGTTAGGAAGTGTCGTCAGGTCACGGTCTTCAGTTTGTATTTCAGTATGCAATAGTCCTTGTTCGGACACTCGGCCAACATGATCTCCAACCTTTAAAAAGTCTCCAGGCCTTATGGCCTTAATTGCTTTTAACATAAACCCTGCCATTGCATTTCCCACAAACGTAGTTGAGGACAAAGCAATCGTTGCAGTCAGAGCGATACCTAAAAGATTAAATAGTTGTCCCTTCATCCCCTCGCTTATTGGAAGGCTTAAGAAAACGGCCACAAGAAATGCAAGGATTAAGGCCACGAGACTCAACTGTCTCGTCCAACGAGACTCTGATATATCTACATTTTTGGGAGCAAGGATGTACTTTACATATAATGCTATTGTACTAACAGCAATAATTAGAACGGCTACAACTGGCAACCAGTCTTGTGCTTTAAGAAAGAGATTTGAATCTAGCATAACTCCTCACATTGAGTTTAATTTTCTAAATTATGCCTTTGATCTATTGGAAAAAGAAAGGGTTTATTTGTATTTTTATTATTCAGAGACCCTTAACACGTTCATTGCCATGGTCTCTAATTAGCTGCTCAAGCTTTGGTATAATGTGCCTTTTACAAAAGGGTGCTTGCTTGTTTTTCGAGTAGTAGTTTAAGAACTTCTCTTCATTTGAATTAAAACTTTTCATTGGCAAGATCAGAGTAACTAAATTTTTTGAAAATTCGGAAGAAAGCTCATCTAAAATAATTCGGCACGAGTCACTTTGCGTGTCATTAAATGTGTAGATTGCTGATCTGTATTTTTCCCGCATGCTATGATTGGACTCAGAGCTATGGGTTTGAAGGTGGATCCTAATAAGGAGCTCCATTGAAACCTTTGAATCATCAAAGTGAACAATTACACCCTCGGATGGTGTCTCATAAGGATGAGTGGAGCATATCCACCCCTGCTCCACATTATATACGCCTTTAATTGATTGAAAGACGGCCTCTGTACACCAGTGGCATCCCCCACCAAGTCCCAACTTCATTTTCATAAGAGCATTTTACCTACTATTACCGAAGCTGAGAATGCAAAAAGGCCTCAACAGGCCTGCTTGAGTTTATCGCTCTTCATCTCTTAGAGTTAGTATTTCATAGCCAGTATCAGTTACAGCTATTGTGTGCTCCCACTGTGCCGAGAGTTTTCCATCCTGAGTGACTACAGTCCAGTCATCACTTAGGTGTTCTATTTTGTCGGTGCCTTGATTGACCATGGGTTCGATTGTGAAAACCATGCCCTTTTCAAGCTTTAGTCCCTTCTTTTTCTTACCATAATGAAGAACTTGAGGCTCCTCATGCATCTCACGTCCTATTCCATGGCCACAATAATCTTTGACGATGGAATATCCGTTTCTAGTAGCGAAACGATTTACATAAAAACCAATGTCTCCCAAAGTATTACCAGGTTTAACCTGCTCAATTCCCTTAAATAGGCATTCTCTAGTGACCTCACATAAACGTTTGGCCTCATCTGAACACTCACCTACAAGATACATTCTGGACGTGTCCGCAATAAAGTCATGTTTCTTAACAGTAATATCAAGATTAACAATGTCGCCGTCTTTGAGAATCTCATCTTTGGAAGGAACGCCGTGGCATACAACATGATTGATTGACGAGTTTAGTGCGAATTTAAAGTCATACTGACCGATAGATGAAGCGATAGCATCATAGTCTTCTACGATCCACTTCTCAGCAAGCTTAGCGATGTCATAAGTAGAAACACCAGCTTTGACCTCTGGAATGAGTCTTTGCAGTATCTCACCTGCAATTTTCCCAGTTTTTCTATAAAGTACTAAATCTTCTTCTGTTTTAAGTGAAATCATAAACCGATCCTTTAAATGCTATGGAGTATTATATCTAGCGCATTTGAGATGAAAGAGACAGTCGATCACTAAATTTGAGCATTCAAAGGTCAAACTTTCCATGCTTTCTAAATGAATTAAAACGACTTAAGATCCTACACAATAATAGTGAACCAGGATAATACGTATGAAAGAGAGAATTCTACCAGTTCTTTTACTACTTCTAGCAATGGCCTCCATTCAATTTGGAGCATCTGTGGCCAAGCAACTTTTCCCAATAGCTGGTGTCGCTGGGGCATCTTCACTCAGATTATTTTTTGCGGCTTTGGTTCTTATAGTGGCCTTTAGACCTTGGAAAGTTCCAATATCCAAGAAGAGCTTAACATCTCTATTCTTCTATGGTGCTTCATTAGGCCTGATGAACCTGTCATTTTATTTTGCTCTAGAGAGAATACCTCTGGGCATTGCGGTTGCTTTAGAATTTATAGGTCCATTGGCCGTGGCAGTAATTTCAGGTCAAAAGAAAAGCGACTATCTTTGGGCCAGCTTGGCAGCTATAGGTATTTATCTACTTCTTCCACTTGAAGATACCCAAACAGCACTGGACCCTATGGGAATCTTTTATGCTTTATTAGCTGGTTTCTTTTGGGCAATTTATATCTTATTTGGAAAAAAAGCAGGAACTGAAGTTTCCGGTGGTGTTGCGGCAAGTGTGGGCATGGGTATTGCCGCCGTTGTGGTGCTCCCTTGGGGTTTACTTATCGATATGGATTCAATGTTCCAAACAACCGCAGTTCCTCTTGGCATGTTTGTAGGTCTTTTTGGTAGTGCAATTCCATACTCCCTAGAGATGTCCGCACTAAAAAAGATGCCGTCTCAGACCTTTAGCGTCCTTATGAGCATGGAGCCTGCAATGGCGGCCATAATGGGATTAATTTTCTTAGGAGAGGTTCTCACCACTACACAATGGTTTGCAGTGGTGTGTGTAATTGTTTCTTCACAAGGTAGTGCGTTAAGCTCAAGACCTATTCGAAAGACTAGCGTTTAAGTCCCACAAAACGTCTGGTGAACAATTTCTTCTGGCCTTGGAGTAAGTGTTAAATCATCCAGGGCCTCATTCTGCACAAAAGGCTTCTTATAGCTTTGGACGAGGTATTTGAAGTAGCTATCGTCTCCACCAACAGAGTCCTCAATTGCTTTGGCGACCTGATGATTTCTTGGAATAATGAATGGGTTTGATTGATTCATTAATTCAATGACTTCAGCACTGGTCTTTGCCTGCTCTGCTAGCCTATCCTGCCATTTTCTAAGAAATAATTTGTTATCATGATCTAGGGTGTTCAGTTTACGAAATGAGTTTGTGAAATCGAGATGATTATCCTCAAGATGTTTTAAAAACTCATTGATGATTGCAAGGTCAGAGTAGGCCGGCCTAAATATCCCAAACTTTTTACCCATTACGTTTAAATACTCTTGTTGATAAAAGCTATCGAGATGTTTGAATTCTTCTTGGAGCTTTAAAATAACTTTATCTGTATTTTTAGATTCACTCTCATCTAAAAGAAGAGGAAAAAGTGCATTAGCAAGCACTGACATATTCCAGATTGCTATCTGCCCTTGATTTGAATAAGCATAGCGTCCTTGCCGATCAATGGAGCTATAAACTTTATTCTCTACATAGTTGTCCATAAAGGCACAAGGGCCATAATCGATTGTGATCCCAGCGATGGAAGTGTTATCAGTATTCATTACACCGTGAATAAATCCAATCCCCATCCACTTTGAAACAAGTGAGAGCTTTCTTCTAGCGACACGCTTTAAAAACTCAAAGTACTTCTGTTTATGATTCTTTAAATCAGGATCATGTCTATCAATGGCATAATCGGCCATAATCTTTAAATCATCAGCACTTCTAGCACTAAAGTATTCGAATGTACCAACCCTAAGATGACTACTAGCAACCCTAGTAAAGACCGCACCTGGCAAAGTGTCTTCTCTTAATACTTCTTCCCCAGTTCTAACAGCACAAAGTGCGCGTGTAGTAGGAATGCCAAGAGCACTCATAGCTTCACTTAAAATATACTCTCTCACGACAGGACCTAGCCATGATCTTCCATCGCCTCGCCTTGAGTATCTACTTCGGCCAGAGCCTTTTAATTGAATATCAAATCTCTGTTGTTCAGCAGTAATAACCTCACCTAGAAGATGGGCCCTGCCATCACCTAGACTTGGATTAAACTGTCCAAACTGATGGCCACTATAGGCCATGGCGATTGGATTTGATCCCTCTAAGATGGTTTTTCCGCAAAATATATTAGCTAGTTCTTGCTCATTTAAAACCGCAAGGTCTAGTCCCAACTCCTGGGCAAGCTCATTATTAAAATGCATAAGCTCAGGAGTCTCCCCAACACTAGGAAGAACCTCTTCAAAGAAGTTCTCAGGGAGTTCGCAATAGGTATTTGAAAATTTGATCACTTATTCAAACCAAGTAGATAATCAAGCCCACCTTTAACTGCTGCAACTTGTGCGTCTGTGCACTGCTGATCTGTGGCCTTTGGACTATCTGGGTAAACTTCTGTCGTTGTTGTGTATTCAGCATCTGAAAAGCCTGCACAGAGGTTCAATGACTTAATGGCGTAGTTGATAACGCCATCTTGCTCAACGGGGACACCTATTATTTTCCCATTAGGATCACAAGGCGCAATGTGAGTAACTTCTTTAACAGAATCAATTATTGCCTTTTTAAATTGTGCCTTTGGGCTTTCAGTGTTGCCTACTAAATAGAAGCCATCAGGGATTTCCCAAAGGTCTTGAGGTATTCCATCTCTTTGTTCAAGAGCAGGCCTAAAAACTGAATTATCTGTGTCAGTTGTCTCGTGTAGATCAAAGTGAGCATATAGATCAACACCTAGTGATTTAATCGCTTTTAAAAAGTTTGCACATTCTTCAGATGGACTATTCTCAAAAAAAGACCTGTTCGGATCAATTGTTAATGGATTCCATCGGTTTATGGTTTCGTATCCCCAAGGACTAATACAAGGAGTACATACAATATTAAACTGGTCAGTATAGTTTGCTGCTTCGTTTTTTAGAAAGCTCAAGGCCCCCTGAACACCACTAGTTTCATACCCATGCACGCCACCAGTGACTAAAATTGTTTTTTTATTAGCATCAAAGTTTTTAGTTTTAACCATAAATAATGGATAGCGCTGTTCATCATATGACAGAGCACCATATTGAGAGACATCAAAACTCTCTTTAAGGGCTTCAATCTTCGAAATAACTTCATCCTTATACGAGCGCTTGATAGTCTGCTCTTTTAGCCAGTTTTCTTTCTCTGCTTGTCCCCAAGGTTTTAGATTAGTTTGTTTTTCCAAAAGATGCCCCTTTGATTGTGTTTATCGACCAATCCTAAACCTTTACAACGCTTTAATCAACATAGTCGATGCCATATTTTGAATGTGTTTTTAGTGACTTAAACAACTCAATTGGCAGCATAAATGCAATGAATAGTGAAAATAGATAATCAAGGAGAAGATATGGCACCGCAAATAAGTAATTCCCACAGAGACAACCTAGAGAGGTCAATCGCTATTAAAGCAACTGCTGAAAGTGTATGGAAAGCACTTCTTAAACGAGATCATTTTAAGAAGTGGTCAAAAGCATTTAAAGAAAATAGCCACATTGAAAGTGAGTGGAAACTCGGGGCTGATGTGACTTTTAAAGACTCAAATGGAAATGGAATCATTGGTGAAATTAAAGTTTGTAAACCCTACGAAGAATTGTCGATAATGTTCACCTCCCTTCTCAAAGATGGCCAACAAGACAAAGAATCAGAGAAGGCCAGAAACTGGATTGGATGCCATGAGAGCTTTTTCTTAGTTGAAGGTCAATCAGAGACGATTCTCACTATCGAGGAAGATGTACCACAAAATAGAGTGCAAGAGCTTAATGCTAAGTGGGACACGGCACTCAGAGAAATCAAATCATTGGCAGAAGAACTAGAGGGTTCAAAACAGCATCACGCATCTTAAAGAAAGTAAATTTCGATAGGGAGGCGTTAAATTCTAAGCGCCCTCCTTTGAATAATATAATTTACTGACAATAACTGCCTGCTCTTTTATGATTAATATCCATAAAAGGCATATTAAATTGATACTCGAACCTAATAAATTTCCGATAGATAGTTTTTTAGACGACATCGCTCAAGCGATCGACACGAACTCCTGTGTGTTGATTAAAGCTGAGACTGGAGCCGGAAAAACCACAAGGCTTCCACCCTACCTTTTAAGCAGAACACAGGGAAAGGTATTAGTACTAGAGCCAAGACGTCTTGCCGCCAAACTATCTGCACAAAGATGCGCGCAGACCGTTGAGTCCAAAATAGGTGAATTGGTAGGCCATCATATTCGTTTTGATAAATCCGTGGGAGCTGACACGCGCCTGACGTTTATTACAGAGGGCCTTTTCCTTCCCTATCTGCGAGAAGATCCTGAGCTTTCAGAATATTCAACGATAATAATTGATGAGTTTCATGAAAGAAATATTCACACAGACCTGGCCCTGGCCTTAACAAGAAAACTACAAAAGACTTTAAGGCCAGATTTAAAACTAGTGGTGATGTCTGCAACCTTGGAAACAGACAAGCTTGAAACCTACCTAGATTCTCCGAAGGTATTTAATATTAAGGGTAGAACTTTTCCAATTGAAATTGAATATCATCCACCGCTTGAGCATGGTGGGCGAAAAGGAAAAGAGTCATGGGAAAGCAACGCTAAGAGGGCCATTATTAATCTCTTAGAAGAACCTAAATGCACTAAGAACATATTAGTTTTTCTTCCAGGAATGGGAGCAATAAGACTACTTGAGCAACAGCTTAGATCAGTAGTTACTCAAGACATCGAAATAGTCCCACTACACTCAACACTTCCAAAGGCAATTCAAAACAAAGCATTCACAGGTGATAATAGAAAGATCATTTTATCTACTAATATTGCTGAGACTTCGCTCACAATTCCAAACATTACAGGTGTAGTTGATTTAGGTACTGAGCGCAGAGCAAGCTTTGCTCCTTGGAGTGGAATGCCGCTACTTCAACTAGAGAAGATATCTAAAGCAAGTGCCACTCAAAGAGCAGGACGAGCAGGAAGAGTTCAAAGTGGCATTGTCTACAGACTATATTCCGAGAGTCAGTTCTCTCAAAGGGAAGCATTCACTCCTCCAGAGATTAAACGGGTCGAACTTTCACACCATATTTTGGACGTTCTTGACTTAGGCCTTCATCCCGATTCAATAGATTGGTTTGAAGCACCGGAAGAGAAGAATTTAAATACCGCATTAGAACTTCTAGAAATGTTAGGTGCATGTAAGGACTCTAGGCCTACTCAGATGGGACACTTTCTGGCACAACTACCGCTACATCCAAGACTTGGAGCAATGCTTTTTAACTGCCCATCGCATCTTCTTTCAGATGCTCTCTTGGCAGCATGTATTATATCTGAATCGATGGTCTTAAGTAAAAATGCCCAATTTTCCTCTGATGATGAAGAGGTTTGTGATCTATGTATTCAGATAGATTTAATTAAGGCCTATCACCATAAAGATAATGATATCAGTGACTACGACCTGTCCTATCTGGACCAGAGGAAGGCCAAACGTGTCCTAGAACTCTTCAACTCTCTAAGTTCAAGATTTAAAATAAAGACTCTATCAAAGGATAAGACATCACATCAAGATCTTGTTGTTGCACTCTTAAAAGGCTTTCCAGATAGAGTTGCAGC
Organism: Bacteriovoracaceae bacterium; assembly: GCA_023954595.1. GTDB lineage: Bacteria > Bdellovibrionota > Bacteriovoracia > Bacteriovoracales > Bacteriovoracaceae > UBA845. The sequence continues at coordinate 14,666 of JAGSHJ010000030.1, forward strand.
TAAAAGAGAAGTCAAAAAGGGAAAACGAAGCATACAAAGCTATAATTTTTGCTTAGGCCGTGGTGGAAAATTTAGCATTAAAAGTGCTCTGTCTTATAACAGTCCAAACTATATTATTGTCCTAGACGCACTAGAAGATCCCAAGGC
>JAGSHJ010000305.1 GCA_023954595.1 Bacteriovoracaceae bacterium
GAAAAGAGTTATCATCTTCTGCGACAGGCAATGGAAAAGACACAGATGTGTGCTTTAGGACAGCTTGTGATGAGGCAAAAGAATCATCTAGCATTAATGTTTCCTCGTGGAGATTATATCGTGGTGGAGCTATTGAGGTATCCACACTCCATCATTCAGGCCCATGAAGCACCTTATCTAAAAAAAGATCCAAAGCAATTTAAGATTCCAAAGAAAGAATTGGACATGGCCGTTCAACTGATAAAAACAATGCAAGGCCAGTGGAATCCTGAGGAGTATGGTGACAATTATTACGAAGAAGTGATGGAGCTTATAAATAAGAAGATAAAAGGCAAGAAGGTTCACGTGGCCAAAGAAGTTTCTAAAACGAGTGCAGAGGCCTCTAATGTCAGAGATATCATGCCTCTACTTAGGAAGAGCTTGGAGGCGAAAAAGCAAAAATCCAAACGAGAAGCCCCCTCCAAGAAAAGGGCCTAACGAGTGCAAAAGGATATTAATCTATATAACAAAAAAAGAGATTTCTCTAAGACTAGAGAGCCAAAAGGTGAAGTTCAGAAAAGTACAGGAGATCTCTTTGTCGTTCAAGAACACTTCGCAAGTAGACACCATTTTGATTTCCGTTTAGAGATCAACGGAGTTCTTAAAAGCTGGGCCGTGCCAAAAGGACCTTCCCTAAATCCAAAAGACAAAAGACTAGCAGTTCACGTCGAAGACCACCCCCTAGATTATGCAAATTTTGAAGGAGTGATACCAAAGGGCGAGTATGGAGGTGGAAAGGTCATCTTATGGGATAAAGGTAGATGGTTTTGTAAAGATGCAGATAAAGACTTGGCCTATAAAGCGGGAAAGCTGGAATTTAGACTCGAAGGAGAAAAGCTTCATGGCAATTGGATACTTACCAGAACGAAGATGGGTAAAAACGAGAGACAAGAGAATTGGCTACTCATAAAATTAAATGATGATGCTGCCGACTCAACAACAGATATAACTAAGGCTCATCAAGAGAGTATAGTGAAGCACAAAGACCATCTAGATATCTCTCCCCAACTAGCAACACTCACTACCTCAGCTCCTAAATCAAATACATACTTTCATGAAATTAAGTTTGATGGATACAGGACCATTGCCAAATTAAACCAAGGCCATGTTGATATTTTCACAAGAAGTGGCAAGAACTGGACTCATCGTTACCCAGTAATAGCAAGAGAACTAATGCAGGAGTCAATCCTAGATACGATCTTGGATGGTGAGATTGTCCATTTAGATGGAAATGGGCAAACAAGCTTCAGCTGTCTCCAACAAGCATTAAAAGAGTCTAACCACGACAATTTATATTATTATGTTTTTGATGTTTTAAAAATGGATGGAGACTGGGTCATGAGCCTCCCTCAGGAAATTAGAAAGGGCCTATGTTATCAAATATTAAAAGAGATAAATAGTCCACGGATACTCTTTAGTGAACACTTTACAGAGCCGGCGCAGCAAGTTTTTACCCAAACATGTAATTTAGGCCTAGAAGGTATTATTTCAAAAGATGCACTCGCCTCTTACGCCCAAACCAGAAATACTCACTGGTTAAAGTTAAAATGTGAAGAAGTTGATGATTTTAAGATCATAGGGTTTATTAAACGCAGTGATAGTGACAACGAGACAGGTGCCCTTATTCTCGCAGTAGATAAAGATGAAAGTTTACTGGAGGTTGGAAAAGTTGGAACGGGCTTTGACCGCAAAACCAGACAATCACTTTATGAAAAATTAAAGAGCATAAAAGTTGACTCATCTGTGGCCCGGACAAAGCTTCATAATAGTAGTATCACTTGGGTAGAACCAATCTATGTAGCACAAATTAGATATACAGAGTTCACCAACACGATGAAACTTCGTCATCCAGTTTATTTGGGGATTAGAGAAGATGCCTCGCCTACATCCCAAAACATCCAAGACCCTACGGAAGAACACTTTAATGAGCAAGAGTTAAAATCAAAGATCACCTCTGCTAACAAAGTTTTATATAAAAAGGGTAATATCACAAAGCTAGATCTTGCAACGTATTATAACGAGGTTTATAAGTTCATGAGGCCACACATAGTTAATAAGATTCTCACTCTATTAAAATGTCCGGAAGGCCTACCAGGTGATTGTTTCTACAACAAGCACATCGGCTCCATGAAAAATCTCAAACCAATTGAGCAGGATTCAGAACATTTCTTCACAATCTATGGACTTGAATCTTTAATTTACCTTATAAGATATAATGCCTTGGAGATTCATTCCAGAAACTCACCCGCTAATTCACTTAACACTCCCAATGAGCTTATTTTCGATTTAGACCCTGATGTTAAAATAACCTCTTCAACTACTATAGATGCGGCCTTTGAATTTAAAGAGATCCTAGAGGCCATAGGACTTAAGAGTTTTTGCAAGGTCACAGGAGGAAAAGGGATTCATATACACGTGCCACTTAGTCCTATTAAGAGCACTGAAGAAATCTATAACTTCTCAAAATCATTTGCCCTGGTGATGGAAGAAAATAACCCAAAGCTATATACCACCAACGTTCGGCTCAAAAATAGGGAGTCTAAAATCTACATTGATTACTTAAGAAATAATCGCGGTGCAAGCTACATCTGCCCATTCTCAACTAGAGCAAAAAATTATGCTCCTCTAGCATTGCCTGTGTCGTGGAAGGATCTAAAAGCATTTGACTTACAAGACCCTATTACTTTAGGTGAATTTCTCAAAACCATTCATAAATTTAAGACGCCATGGCAAGACTACTGGGATTCATCCCAAACGATAGATGCCTTAGATCAAATTAACATGTAAGTAAGGGCGTCATAGACGCCCACTTTAATTACATTTGCGGGTGAGATTCCTCTGGCCCATCAGAGTCTAGGTGGTGCGGATAATCTAGGGTCTCTTTGATAAACGTTAGGTGCTTACGTTCATCAGCATAGTTATGCTCTAATACCTTCATACAATCCGGATCACTGGAGAACTCCTGAAGTGCTTCGAGGTACTTTTTATTGGTGAGTTCCTCGTTTTGCTTCATGGCCTTAAGTGCTTGCTCATCCCCCATTGAACTTCTTAGAAGAGTCATCCCCTCAAGAAGCATACCTTTCATATCCCTTTTTCTATTGGGACGTTCTCCGCCTTTAGATATGATTAGCTCCTCTAGGTTATCTAGATGCATCTCATGGTCATGTTTATACTCCTGAAGCTTTTGCTTTACGTGAGTATTTTCCATTCGTTTTATTGCCTCGTCATAGGCGTGAATTGCGTCTACATCCAATTGGTGTAAGCTTGTCAGCCTCTTTATAAGTTTATCTTTCATATATTGCCTCCTGCTAAGGATTAACCATGCAAACTCCATACCTCACTTTATATAAGGCCCGGACAATCATTAGACACATCTGCACATAAATGAGTTGATGTAATAGAATTCAATTAACAATAAAAGGAAACCCATGGATATCAATCAGAATGCACAAGAGGTACTAAGCTTTTGGTTTGAAGAATTAACCCCAGATAAATGGTGGGTAAAAGACAATAAACTAGATCAAGAGATAAATAAAAGGTTTGGCACACTCCATAAAAGAGCGTGTGCAATAGAATTATCTGATTGGAGAGCAACTCCACAAGGAAGGCTTGCAGAGATCATCGTACTAGATCAATTTTCAAGAAACATTTATCGAGATGATCCTCGCTCATTTGCAAATGACCAAGCTGCACTAGTTTTGTCTCAAGAAGCGCTTCTCAACCAAACAGATAAAAACCTAGACCCCGCCCAGAAGAGCTTTCTATACATGCCTTTTATGCACAGTGAATCCTTATTGATGCAAACCAAGTCTGTTGAGCTATTTTCCCAAAAAGGCCTTGAAGATAATTATGATTTTGCGCTAGCGCACTATGACATTATTAAAAGGTTTGATCGCTTTCCTCATAGAAACAAGATACTCGCAAGAGAGTCTTCTGCAGATGAAATAGAATTTCTATCTGGTCCAAATTCATCATTTTGACATGTATCTTGCATATAAATAGATGGAGGTATTTATGAAAAAGAAAAAAGATCAGAAA